>JBPCTA010000077.1:0-3376 GCA_051006595.1 Pirellulales bacterium | reverse complement strand
GTCGCTGGTTCCGGGTTCATGACGAAGACCATCAACTGGGTACGGGTGCAGTAGCCCGCAAAAAGCCTGTTTTTCAGGCTCGCGCGACCGTGGGACCAAGGTTGTCCCGCGCATGCGTACTCTTCCCTACCGTTTTCCATCCACCATTCATGGGGAGGTGCGGTATGGGGTTTCTCTTGAAGCGGGTCATCATGGTCGCGCTCGGCGTGGAGTCGAGGATAGCCGACAGCATTCAGTCGCGGCTCACCTCGCATGCCATCACCGCCGACACCGTCACCGTCTGGGAATACGTTGCGGGGGCCCGGGCCGCGCACGCCGACATGCGAGATGCCGTCCGTGGCCGCGGCATAGCGGGGTGTCATGGGATCTCCGTGACGGCGCTCACAAAGCCTGGGAGGAACTGGAGGCGGCCGTGAAGGAAGCCGTGCGAGAACTCTGAGGTGGCACTTCCCCGAATAGGCACGGGGGCATCTCAGGCCTTGCCTTCAGTCCAAAGTCTCGCCACGGCGATCACGCCAGCCTCGCCAGCCTTTGCGCACGGCGATGCCCGGGCTCACGTCGAGAACGAGCCGCGAGTTGTTCTGCACTGCGTCGCTTCTTCATCGAAGAACTGTTTCCAGTCCCACAAGGGGCGCGAGGATTCTCTCACAAGACATGGATCAGGATGTGGGGAGGGGGCCGGACCGGCATACTCTATCGCGACACGGCCATGCGCCGAATCCTGGTCAGGAGGACTCCAGATGACAGCTGAGGCATTCTTTCAAGCGACCAACACCGTGGCCCTGGCTGCCTGGATCGCCCTGGTGCTGTTTCCGAGCAAGAAGCTCGTCTCAGGCGTGCTCTGCGCCGTGGTCGTCCCCGGTTTGCTTGCCCTGGCCTACGCGGGCGTGATCGGCTGGAAGCTCGCCACGAATGGCCCGCCGCCTGGAGATGTCATGACGCTCGCGGGCCTGCGGGCAGTGTTCAGCGATGACTGGGTGTTCGCCGCTGCCTGGACCCACTACCTGGTGTTTGACATGGTCGTCGGTGCCTGGATCGCCCGGGACAGCGTGAAACTGGACATGCCGTGGGCGATCCGGACCGTGGCGCTTGTGCTCACGTTCTTCGCCGGGCCGGTTGGGTTTCTCATCCACATGTTGGGTCGCGGAGCCCTACGGCAGAAGGCCGTCGTCGACTAGTCGAACGAGAGCTATTCAGAAGCCCGATCGCTAAAGCCGCCTTCTGGCCGCCGTGCGGCCGGTAGGGACCTGACCTCGTCTCGCTACGCTCGACTCGGTCAGGCCCCTACCGGTGATTTACAGAAGAGACGTTACAC
The DNA here is from genome assembly GCA_051006595.1 of Pirellulales bacterium. GTDB lineage: Bacteria > Planctomycetota > Planctomycetia > Pirellulales > UBA1268 > QWPN01. The sequence goes on along the minus strand of JBPCTA010000077.1, from coordinate 2,061 downwards.
GAACGCACGGACTCCGGGTGGCCGTCGATCGCCACCAGCTTCTCGGCGTAGCCGAGCGCTTTGGACTCTTTCCGCTGTGGTGCGGCGTCAGTCTGGCGTCACCCCGCCATCAACCCCGCCACCACCTCCGGCACGCCCACTGTCGCGGGTTTTGCAACCACCTCGAACCCCGGCCCAGCGACCCGCTCGGGCACCTCCGGATTCACGACGATGCGACGTGCCTTTCTTGGTGCCTCGAAGACGAGGTCAGCCGCCGGGTAGACCTGCAGCGACGTGCCCACGACGAGCAACACGTCGGCCCCGGCCACGAGTTCCACGGCCTCGTCCATGGCCGGGACCATCTCACCGAACCAGACGATATGGGGCCTCAACTGGCTGCCCTGCTCGCAGATGTCGCCAAGCTCGATGTCCCGCTCGCCAAGGTGCCTGACCAGCCTTCGGTCGCGCGTGCTCCTGGCCAGCATGATCTCGCCGTGGAGATGCAGCACCTGCGTCGAGCCTGCCCGCTCGTGGAGGTCATCAACGTTCTGGGTCACGATCCGGACGTCGTAGGCCTGCTCCAGATCCACCAGGGCTTTGTGCGCGGCATTCGGCTCGGCCGCCCGGACTGCCCGCCGCCGCTGGTTGTAGAACTCCAGAACGAGCCCCGGGTTTGCCGCCCATGCTTCCGGTGTGGCAACGTCCTCGACGCGGTGCCCCTCCCAGAGGCCGTCGGGGCCACGGAAAGTCTGCAGGCCGCTCTCGGCACTGATCCCGGCCCCGGAGAGCACAACGAAACGTTTCATGAGCTCATGCTTTCTGCGGCTCGATGCACCCGGCCTGAGCCAGCCCCCATTTCAGGGCCACGAGTTCCCGCTGGCGGCTGTCCGACTGCTCCCGAATCGCCAAAACCTGCTGGGACGGGGCGATATTGAATCTCTCGGGGAGCGTGGGCGGCACGGGCACGCCAAACATCTCCGAGACGATGTCAGCCCGTGTTCTCAGCGTGTAGCGGCCGCACATGAAGAACCCCTGCCGTGCCGGTTTTAAGTCGCTATGCCCTATTATTCACTGACCGGGCCAGACAAACAGCCACGAGGACCACCATGCGAGCGATTTCGGCGGCGATCCTGTTGGTCCTCTCCGGCCAAGTGGCGACACAAGAAGCCCTCCGGCCGCTCTTGGACTTCACCGGCCCCGAGGCGGCTCAGAAGTGGCAGGCCGTGAACGACGGCGTGATGGGTGGGGTTTCAGACGGCCGGTTCAGGATCACCGACGACAAGACTTTGGAGTTCTTTGGCACGCTCTCGCTGGAGAACAACGGCGGCTTCGCGTCGATCAGGACCAAGCCCAAGGATTTAGATATCAAAGTCGGGGACACGCTCGTCGTCCGGGTCAAAGGCGACGGTCGGGAGTACGTCCTGAACATCTACACGAAGAGCCGCCGGATGGCTTTTTCGTACCGAGCGCCCTTACCAACGAAAAAAGATGAGTGGACGGAGGTGGCAGTTCCTCTCGAGGACTTCATCCCAACTGCTTTTGGCAGGCGGGTTCAGGGCATGGGGCCAGTCGAGCCAACCCAGATCAATGGGTTGGGGTTCATGCTCAGCGACAAGAAGCCCGGGCCCTTTAAGATGGAAGTCGAGTGGCTGAAGGTCGCCCGGATTGAAAAGTAGTTCCGCTCACGCTTCCAAGGTCGCCGCCGTCACGACCATCTCGACCTTGCAGGCTTTCCCGAGGCCGACCTGCACCATGGCCCGGACAGGAGGATGGTCAGCAGGTACCCATGCATCCCAGAGTTCGTTCAGGATCGGGCTGTCGTTCATGTCGGCGATATAGACGAGCACCTGCAGGAGCCTCGACCGGTTGCTCTTGATCATGCCTAGCGTCGCGTCGATCTGGGCGAGCACCTGTGCGGTCTGGTCGCGGGTATCGAGCGACGTGTCTTCGGCGACCTCGACCCAATGAGCCACGCCGCGATGGACTACGACGTCCGCCCACCGCTGGGAGGTGCCGTGTCGCTGGATTTCGCTCATGCCGTCCTCGCTCTACCAATCAGATGCTCCACTAATTCACGCTGGG
>JBPCTA010000076.1:0-3862 GCA_051006595.1 Pirellulales bacterium | reverse complement strand
GCCCGGGTGCTTGACGTATTTTACCACCGCACCATCGCCGATCCGCAGGCGACGGCCGAGCGGCTCGCCGCATTTCTCGCGGGCGACGGCACCATTCCGGTCATCTTCCGGACGGACGACGCGGCGCGAGTCGTCGATCCGCGGCTGCATCGCGAGCGAGGGAGTTCCACACCGTGAGAGCTGACCGGCCGCCGCCAACGCGGAGGCGATGTCATCCACATTTTGCAGGCGCCAGCGCCCCCGATCGACCGGCTGGGTTCGGTAAGGGACAGGAGAGCGGGGCTGAGGCCAATCAGCGGAGCCGACGGAGAAACCACCAGCCTGCCAGGAGCTGCACGAGCAAGACCGCCAGGCCGGTCCGCGGGTCGTGCGTGATCGCCTGCACAGCGCCGAAGGCGAGGCTGGCGACGAAGCCTGAAAACTTGCTGCCCACCTGCAGCAAGCCGAAGGTCACGCCCGAGCGGCCCTCTGGCGCGAGCGCCGCGATCGACGCTCGCAGCGCGCTCTGGATGCCACCGAGCACGAGGGCCAGCAGCACCGCCAGGGCATAGAGCTGAGCGGGTGTCTCGATGAACCAGGCCAGCACGAGCACGGCCACCCAGCCGCCGAGGCAGACGGCCACCGTCGGCCAGCGGCCGAGCCGGGTGGAAAGCCAGCCCACGCCGAGCGCGCCCGGCAGCGCAACCGCCTGCACCAGGAGCACGAGCCGCACGAGGGCCGGGCCGTCGAGATCGAACTGTTCCAGGGCCAGGCTCGAAAACTGCGCGATCGCGGTCTGCACGGCGCCGAGGGCGAGCATCGACCCGAGCAGCACCGCGCCGAGCTGCCGGGGAACATCGACCGCATCGGGCACGGCAAGGCTCCGGGCGAAGGCCAGGAGTTCGCGGCCTGATGACGCCGCGTGCCGCGCCCCCGCGCCGTCGCCGAACCGGGCGACCATCGCGGGCAAGGAGAAGGCGATCCACCAGGCGGCCGTCAGCGCGAACGCCAGCCGCAGGCCACCCGCCGCCGTCAGGCCGAGGCGGTCATGCCCTGCGACCACCGCCGTCGCGGCGACCAGCGCGATCGCCCCGCCGGCGTAGCCAGCCGCAAAACCGTAGGCCGAGAGGCGGTCGGCATCGCGATCGCCCGCGATCCGGGGCAGCAGGCTGCCGGTGAAGATCTGCGCGAGGTCGAAGCCGACACAGGCCGCCATGATCGCCAGCACCACGGCAAGACGCGCGTCGGACGGTGCCGCAGCCAGCGCGACGAGCCCCCCTGCTCCGACGAGTGTGCTCGCAAGCAGCGCCCGCTCATGGGCATGGCGACGATCCGCCCAGGCGGCGGCCCAGGGTGCGAGCACGGCCGAGACGAGCATGGCCGCCGCGAGCGTCCACGCCCAGATCACGCCGCCCGAGAAGCCCAAGCCGCCGCCGGCAAAAACCACCTTCTCGACGTAGGCCACGACGAGCGTGATCAGCACGGTCGAAAAGCCGCTGGCCGCCCAGTCGAGCAGGACCCAGGAGAAGCGGGCGAAGCGAGTGCCGGCGTCGGACGGCGGATGACGATGCACAGGCGGGTTCCTGAGGCGATTCGCGGCGCGGTCTACGGATCGCAGAGCCAGCGGAGCAGCGATTCTGCCGACGGTGTGCCGGGCCGGTCCAATCGCTCGGCCAACCAGGCTGCGAAGAACAGAAACGCCACAGCCCAGGCGATGGCCGTGGAGACCGGCGTGGCGACTTGCCAGAGTCCATCCGGGTCGCCGGTGGTCACGAAGCCCGCAATCCACAGCGGCCAGACGTGGGCCACGTGATGCAGCACATAGAGGGTGAGCGAGTGGCGGCTCATCGCGCCGGCGATCCGCAGGAGCGGGCCGCGGCCGCTGGTGCGGGCGTCGAGCGTGCGATGGAGCATGGTGGCCAGCAGAATCCCGCCACCGATGGTGCCGAGCACGTAGGCCGTGTTCGGCGGAAACATCGCCCACAGTCGGTCGTGCGTGATCAGTCGCGTCGGCACAAACGGTCGGCTGATCATCACGACACCGGCGGCGACCACCAGGAGGCCGCCGCTGACGAGCGGCGAATGCATCCAAGACGTCTCGTGGTCACGATTTCCGTCGTCAGTGTCACGAGCGTAGATCAGCGGAGCGGCGAGGAAGCCGGCCAGCGGGAGCGCGAGCCAGGGGAAGACCGGAAAGTAGCCCGTGGCGAGCTAGCCGAGCAGCACGTCGCCGAGTGTGAAATCGTAGTCGTAGAAGCCCGCGGCCCAGAACGCCCGGTAGTCGGCGACGGCCCGCAGGATCGGCGCCAGGCCCACGAGCAGTCCGCAGGCGACGATGCCAACCGCGGGGGCCGTTCGTCGGGCGATGTCGAGGGCGAGCATCGCCGTGCCGATGAGCGTGAGGATGTCCCAGTTGAAGACGTCCTCGGGCAGCCACACGAGCACGTTGAAGGCAAAGCCGAATAAGATCAGGAACAACCCGCGACGGACCGTGATCTTCGAGAGTTCCTCGCTGTCGCGGCCCCGAGCGGAGGCCGCGTCAGCCCAGAGCCGGTAGCTGACGCCCGACAGAAACGTGAACAGCGGGGCCGCGAAGCCGGTCGGCATCCACCAGTAGCGGTTGGCACCGATGAACGGGCCGTCGTGAATGTCGATCGACCCCGCGAGGTTCTCGACGAAGTGCACCAGCGTCATCAGCACAATGGCGATGGAGCGGAGCAGGTCGATCGACGACAGCCGCGTCGCCACACGTCGGCCCGTCATGATGTGTGGGTCGCCAGCAGGTCCACCGTGAGGAGCACCACCTCGACCACGAGCAGGAGGATGATCACCCACTCGAGCGTGGCATGCCGCCGCGAGGAGACAAACTCGGCGACCCGATCGCCGCAGCCGGCGTAGACGCGTTCGAGGAGATCGGCCTGTTCAACTGCGTGTTCCAACCGCTCCACGACCCGGGTGCGGTCGCGGAGCCGTTCACCCAGTTGGCCGGCGAGGGTCGGCGGTTGGGGAGCCGGGCGATGGAGCACGGGCGCCAGGACCGCGAGCCCGCGGCGGATCGACACGGCCTCGCGAAACCGGCCGGCAAGCTCCCGCCGCCGCCGCAGCGTCTGCTCGTCAACTTCGAAGGCCAACGCCGCGTCGCCCTCCACATGATCGAGCCCCGAGGCGATCCGCCACTCAAGGTCGCGAAGTTCGGCCTCACGGCCGGCGAAGTCGGTGAGTGCGGCCCGCATCGCCGGCAGGCGGTCGGCGGGCCCAAGGGCCACGGAGCGGCCGGGGAGCCAGACCACATGTGTGCCGTAGAGCGGCACGACGAGCGGCGGATCGCCGCCGAACGCCGCTGCGCTCACCCACGCAGTCGCCCGGGCGACGAGGTCTGCAATGAGGGCGTCGTGCTCGGCGGCATCCATCCCTGGCAGCCGCACGAGTGCGATCTCGGCGACGCATCCGCCGGCGAGCGGCAGCCTCTCGATGCTCGTGTCGGGCGGAAGACCGTCCACGGCGACCGGCGGAGTGTCGGAAAAGATCGGGTGGGTGGTGATCATGCAAGTCCTTGCGCGGCAGTCAGCTGAGCTCTGCCGCCAGCCATCCCGCGACATGATGTGCGGAGTCCAGCACGCCGTTGAGCGTGCTGTCATAAAGATAATCGCCCGTGACGAAGAGGTGAGGAAACGCGGTCGGCGAGGGCTGATGGCGGCGATCGATGCCCGGGGGTCGCCAGCCGCCCGGAAGGGCGCTGACGGCGGCCGTCCAGCGGTGGATACGGGTCTCCAGCAGGTGCTGGCGGGCGTCGCCGAGCCACGGCGGGAGAGAGTCGAGCGCCGCGGCCACGATGCCATCATCGACGCGGGTGGCCCATTGCTTCGCCGCCGCGCCGCCCAAC
>JBPCTA010000075.1:0-5485 GCA_051006595.1 Pirellulales bacterium | reverse complement strand
GGCGACCAGTGCCTGATGTTCGGCTACGCCAGCAACGACACGCCAGAGCTGATGCCGCTGCCGATCGCCCTCTCGCACCGGATCCTCAACCGGCTCACCGAGGCCCGTCAGAAGGGCGAGGTCGACTGGCTGCGGCCCGACTCCAAGAGCCAGGTGACGGTCGAGTACGAGGGCAATAAGCCGATCCGCATCGATACGGTGGTGGTCTCCACTCAGCACGGTCCCCATGTGTCGAATGAGGAAATCCGCTCCTTCATCATTGAGAAGATCGTCAAGCCGCTGCTGCCGAAGGATCTCGACACGTCCAAGATCACCTACCACATCAATCCCACCGGCCGCTTCGTGGTGGGCGGCCCACACGGCGACTGCGGCCTCACCGGCCGGAAGATCATCGTCGACACCTACGGCGGCTGGGGCCGCCACGGCGGCGGCGCCTTCTCGGGCAAGGACCCGACGAAGGTCGATCGCAGCGCCGCCTACATGGCCCGCCACGTCGCCAAGAACATCGTGGCAGCCGGCCTCGCCGATCGCTGCGAAGTGCAGTTGGCCTATGCCATCGGCGTCAGCGAGCCGGTGAGCGTGAATGTCGATACCGAGGGCACCGGCAAGGTCGAGGACGCGCGACTCTGTGATGTCGTGCGGGAGTTCTTCCCACTCACGCCACGGGGGATCATCGACTATCTCGACCTGCGTCGGCCGATCTATCGCAAGACAGCCGCGGGTGGTCACTTCGGTCGCGAAGGCTTCTCGTGGGAGAAGACCGACCGCTCGAAGCAGTTGGCCGAGGCCGCCACGTCCGGAGCCGCTGTGGGTTGATGGCGATGACGCCGGCGGTTTCCCGCGGGCGCGTCGCCGGCGGACTGGACGGTGCGAGGCTTCGCCGCGAGGCGAGGGACGCCTCGACACCGTTCACGGCGGACCTGCCTCGCATCGTTGCGGCCGTGATCGGCGGTGCCTCGGCGGCCTGCGGCCTCGTGCTCGCAGTCCGCAGGCTCGCCGGTGGATTCGCCAGCGGCGATCCCGCAACGGTGTGGCTCGCAGCGGCGGCGGGCATCGCCTTGGTGGCGGCGGCCGACGTCGCCGGTCGGCACGGCGCCGGACTGGCCGCATCGATCGCGGCTCGCTGCGGTCTCGTGGTCGGGATGGTTGCCATCGCGGTGCCACCGCGTGGTGCGGGCTGGCTGTCGATGGCGGCGGTGGGCCTCGCGCTGGCGGTGGTCGCGGTACGACCGGCGGGCCTCCGCGGGGTCACTCGTCGCGGCGCAAGGCAGCCGGCACCGTTCGACCGCCGTTCGAGGACTCTCGACGATCGGCCGCAGCGACAAGGCCGCCGACTCACCCCGCGGAACGACCGCAAGCCGAAGCCGCTCCGGCGCGACGAGTCTGTGCCCGGACGTCTCCTCCAGCGGCTGGAGCGGTTTGAATCGCCGACGGGCACAGACTGCCTTCGCGGCAGGGTCAACCTCTCGATTCCCGCCGGCGGCCGCTCCACGCACGCGCATGTTGGATTCTGTCCGGCGTTCGTCGAGATGCCCATCGTGGAGGTCACGACCGAGTATGATGGCGTGGACGCGGTCGTCGCGGCGGCGGAGGTTCTCCCCTGGGGCGTCCGCGTGGAGTGCCGACTCTCGGAGCCGGCGGAAGAGCCACTGGAGATTCCGGTGGATGTGTTCGTGAAGGTCCCCCGGGAGCGCACGGAATGGCCCGCTGGCCTCGACATGCCTGGACGACCCTCTTCACCTACGGTGTGATCTTCGCTGGCTTTCCGCTGCTCTGTTTCCTGTTCTGGAACTGGGTGCGGGGCCGATGAGTCTTCCGCCGACGGCGTCCTTCCACTGCGTTCCGACGCGACCATAACCACCAGGAATCAAGTGCGACCATGCTGCATGCGATCGTGATGGCGGGCGGATCGGGCACCCGATTCTGGCCGGCCAGCCGCGCCGGACTGCCGAAGCAGCTGCTGCCGTTGGCGGGCGAGAAGACGCTTCTCGAAGATACGGTAGAGCGGCTTGACGGGCTTGTTCCACCGGACCGCACCATGATCGTGACGTCGTCGCGGCTTCTCGATGCGGTGCGCGATCAGGCACCACGGATTCCCGACACGGGCCTGGTGGGCGAACCCTGCAAACGGGACACGGCCCCCTGCATCGGCCTGGCGGCCCTGCTCGTGTCGCGCCACGACCCCGACGCGGTCATGGCCGTGATGCCGTCCGATCACGTGATCCGGCCTGCCGCCGACTTTCGCCGGGCAATTCTCCAGGCCGCGACGATGGTGGAGGCCTCGGCCGGGCGACTCGTCACCTTCGGCGTCCGCCCGACGTATCCCGCCGAGAGCTTCGGCTACATCGAGCAGGGAGCCCCCCTGCCAGTCGGTCCGAATGATGCCCCGGCCCACGCGGTCGCCCGCTTTCGCGAGAAGCCGCCGGCCAGTGTCGCAGCCGAATACATCGCGGCCGGCACCTACCTCTGGAATGCGGGCATCTTCGTCTGGAAGGCGGCCACGATCATCGCGGCGCTCGACGACCGCCAGCCCGAATGCATGGCCCACCTCCGCCGCATCGCCGCCGCCTGGGACACGCCCGCCCGCGATGCGGTCTTCGCGACGGAGTTCGCGGCCATCAAGGGGATCTCGATCGACTACGCGGTGCTCGAACACGCCCAGAACGTCGCCGTGATCGAGGCTCCATTCGGCTGGGACGATCTCGGCGGCTGGTCGGCCGTGGCCCGCCAGCGATCCACCGACGCAGAGGGCAACACCGCGGTCGGCCGGCATCTGGGAATCGGCTCGACGGGCACCGTCGTCCACACCGACAACGACCATCTGGTCGTCACGCTCGGGCTTGCGGATATCCTTGTGGTGCACACTGCCGACGCCACTCTCGTCGCCCACCGGGCGCATGAGGAGGCGGTTCGCAAGGTCGTGGCCGAACTCGAGAAGCGTGGATGGAACGAGTATCTCTGAATCTGATCGGCCGGGGCCTCGCAACAGCCCTCGTCTGCCTGGCCGCCGGCGCCGTCGTGGCCGACGAGGCCGCGCAGGTGGCCCGCCGCGACGCCGAATGGCTGAAACGCCTGCAGCGGTCACGGGAGGCGCTCGAGTGGAGCGATGCCCTCGTGCAGCACGATTGGCGGCTGCAGGCACGGCCCAAGGACGGCCGCTGCCGGATCCTCGATCCTGCCGACGGCGTGGTCCGTGAAGGCACCGCCGAGGAGTGCCGGGCAGCCTTTGACCGGCTCGACCAGCAGGGCACGATCCCGACGGTTCGGGGACCGACCGTGCTCGTCTTGCACGGCCTCGGTGAGGGACGCGCGTCGATGCGGCCGCTCGTCGAGCACCTCCGGCAGACGCTCGACGCCACCGTGCTCTTCTTTGGCTACGCCAGCACCCACGCCGATATCGAGACCCACGGCCGGTCGCTCGGCGGCGTGATCGCGGGCCTGCCCGAGGCCGCCCGCATCAGTTTCGTGGGGCACAGTCTCGGCAACCTCGTTGTTCGCCGCTGGATGACGCTCGCCGACGAGTCCGATCTGGCACGGGTCGACCGGATGGTGATGCTCGGTCCGCCCAACCAGGGATCCGATCTCGCCAGGAAAGTGGCCGGCGTGCAGTTTCTCGCCGGCCTGGCCGAGGGCGCCGCCCGCGATCTCGTGGTCAACTGGCACACGGTGGAGCCTCAACTCGCCGTGCCACCCTGCGAGTTCGGGATCGTGGCCGGCGGCCGCGGCGATGCGAGCGGCTACAGCCCGCTCCTCGAAGGCGATGACGACGCCGTGGTCCGCGTCGAGGAGACGCGGCTCGACGGAGCGCACGACTTCCTGCTCCTGCCGGTGCATCACGCGGCGATGCTCCGGGATCCCCAGGTGCAGCGGGCCACGGAGGCCTTCCTCAAGGCGGGCCGGTTCGCCGACGCCGGTGGTGCGGAGGCCGCTGAATGAGCGGCTCCGCCTCGCCGTCGATCCCCGTCGGCCGCGTGGCGGGCGTCGACTACGGTCGTCGTAGGATCGGCGTCGCCATCTGCGACGCCGAACGCATCATCTTCAGTCCTCTGTGTGTGCGGCAGACGACCGGCGACCTCGCGGCCGACGCCACCTTCTTCAAGGGTGTGGCCCTGGAGGAAGGCATCGTCGGCTTCGTCGTCGGGCTGCCGATTCATGCCGACGGCACCGACAGCGGGATGTCGGTCGAAGTCGAACGATTTGGCGCATGGCTCGGCCGGATCACCTCCCTGCCGGTCGTATTTCACGACGAGCGATACAGCTCCCGCGAGGCGGCCGGCCTGCTCGCGGGGGTGGGGCTCACCCGCGGCCGCAAGAAGGCGCGGGCCGACGCAGTCGCCGCTCAGGTGGTGCTGCAATCGTGGCTCGAATCGCAGACGCGAGGCGAACGGCCGGAGGCGCTCGATGGCTAGATCGCATCCGTCTGATGGGCATCCCCGGCTCAGGCCAGGCAGCCGCCTTGTCGTGGGCTGCGGCTATCTCGGCGAGCGGGTGGCACGGGCGTGGCTGAAGTCGGGGTCGCCCGTGGTCGGAGTCACGCGGCGTGCGGCGCGCGGGGCCGAACTGAAGGCGATCGGGATCGAGCCGGCAGTCCTCGACGTCACCGCCGCCGATTCGGCCTGGTCAGCCCTGTTTGCGGAGATCGGCTGCCCCGCGACCGTGTTCTGGGGCGTCGGCTTCGACCGGACCGCCGGAAGGTCGCACCGCGACGTGCATGTCGATGGCTTCCGAAATCTGCTCGACGCCCTAGCGGCGGCCGCGGGCGGGGCTCCGCCACCGCGGATCATCTTCTCCAGCTCCACCGGCGTGTGGGGCGACGAAGGAGGCGGGATCGTGAACGAGTCCACACCTCCGAACCCGAGCCGTGAAGCAGGACGGGTGCTCGTCGCTGCCGAGAGCATGCTCGCAGCGCATCCGCTCGGATCAGGCACGGCGTTGCGTTTCGCCGGACTGTACGGGCCCGATCGACTGCCGCGGCTCGATGACCTGCGGGCGGGCCGGCCGATCGCCGCCGATCCGGAGTCGTGGCTCAACCTGATCCACGTGGATGACGCCGCGACCATCGTTTGCGGTGTCGCCGACGCGGCATCCCCGCAGCCGCTCTACGTGGTTTCCGACGGCAGGCCCGTCCGCCGTCGCGAATGGTATGGCCGCCTCGCGGAGCTCACCGGCAGCCCGGCGCCTGCGTGGGATCCGGAGGCACCACGCACCCGCGGCGCCGACAAGCGGGTCGATCCGTCGCTGGTATTCAGCGATCTCGCGCCGACACTCGCGCACCCGGATTCGCTCGCCGCCCTCGCCGAACTCGTGCCGGTCGGTGGCCCCGAAACCGACAGCAGGGCAGCCCGCGGCCTCACGGCCAGTCGGCTTGTACCGGAGCCCGCGGCCTCACGGCCGATCGGCCCATACGGGACCGAACTCAGCGAGGGGCTGCCCGTGCCCCGCGAGCCGGCGTATGACGACGAGCGCAGCCAGGATGGCGAAGCGA
>JBPCTA010000074.1:0-4474 GCA_051006595.1 Pirellulales bacterium | reverse complement strand
CGCCGGCCACCACGTAGAGGGCGTCGGCGGGCGCGGGGCCCGCACCGAGCGATGCCACAAAGTTTGCGGTCTGGGTGAGGAGGCTCGGCACGGATCCGACATTGTTCAGTGGCCCGGTCGTCGCTCCGCCAAACGCGTAGTTGGCCCCGAGGCCGCCCCCCAAGGCAGGACCAGCCACCCCGGATGGCAGGCCAAGCATCGTCGCGAACTGATACGCCCACACGCTCGCGTTGCTGTACTGGTAGGAGGTCGCGTAGGGATAGGTTGGAATGAAGGCATTGGAAGTGATCTCACTCTGCAACGTGACGTTGACCGGCGGCGATGCGGTCGAATGAAACATGATGGCGTTATTGCCGGGATCCGACAGGCTGTCGCCGAAAATGAAGACGCCGTTGATCGGCGACGCACGGACCGATGCCGCTACGAGTAGGGAGTAAAAGAGTGCGTTCGTAGTTCGAGTCAACATGATTGAGTCCCGAGGGCTGGAATGAATCGCCGCGAACAGGAGAGCAAATGACCTGCCACCCTTCAACGTCGCCACCTTCAGAGAGAGAATCTCTGGTGGTGCAAACCAGGGGGGTAAGAGATTCGAGCGAGGGACACGCCACGGGGGCGGCTGCGACTCGTGCGAAAAGCCTCGCTCCCACGACAGTTCGCGGATTGCTCGGCCTGATGCCGGGGGAGAACACCTTATGGGGGCAGGTCAGAAAACCGCAGGGCAGCGCGGCTTGCGGGAGCAACAAACAAGGCGGCGATTGCTGCGACGATGGGCAAAGCCCAGGCCCGCGGCAGGCGGTTCAAAGCGCCCGGTCGATAGCACGTCCGCACCGGTCTCCCGACTGCCCGACGGCTCCGGCAGCCTCCGCCGCTGTGGCCCGTCGAGGGATCCCCCTGTCGGCTGGTCGGATGGTTGCCAGGTCGGCGATCACCACCTAACGTGTGAAACGGTCGGGAGCCCTTACTCTCACTTATAAGGATTCAGCATGGGGTCAGCTCAGCGTAGGAGTCACTCCCGACGGCTGTCCGCCGCGTTCGAGCCGCTCGAGACGCGATCCATGCTGGCGTCGTCGCAGGGCGTCGCTTTCGATCATCTGGCGGCGACCAGCGACCTTCGCATCAAAGCCTTGCTTGGCGGCCCCAAGTGGGACGTTCCGACGATCACCTACAGCTTCTTCTCCGGGGGCTCGTACTACAGCGACGAGGTCGATCCCCGCCCGCTGAGCAACGAGACACAAGGCTGGGTCCGAACGGTTCTCAACGACCTCATCGCTCCCGTCATCAACGTGACGTTCCAGGAAGTGCCCGACACGCCGACGAGCTACGGACTGGTTCGATACCTCATCGCCACACTGCCGAGCGACACGGCGGGCTGGGCCTACTACCCTGGCAAAAGCACGAATGACGGCACGGTGATCGATGGCGACGGCGACGTCACGCTCAGCGCGGACCTCGACAACGCCCAGGGATTTCAGGCGGGCCCGGGATCCTACGAGTTCATGGTGCTGCTCCACGAGACCTGCCACGCGCTCGGCCTCAAGCATCCGGGAAACTACAACGGCGACGCGGTGGGCGAACGCCCCTTCCTGCCGCCGGCCGAAGACCGGGTTGCCCATCAAGCGGCAACGGCTGATCTTCGGTGGCCACGTGCTCGAACGCGGCCGGACGTTTTCCGATTACAACATCCAGGCAGGATCGACGATTCATCTCGTCGCGCGTCCGCGCGGCGGCTGACCGGAACATCCGCGCCTACGCGGCAGCGGGCGTCCTGCGAAGGCATCAACAACCGTCGCTCGCCGCCCCACGGCTACCGAGGGCAGCGCGGGCCTCGCGCAGGTGAAAGCGGAGGCGGCTCGAGCGGTTCGCCGAGGTGTGCCACGATCTTTCGGATCGGCCCCGGATCGGTGGTGAATGCGATGAGCCGGATGTCGCCGCCGCAGGTGGGGCACGCAAATTGGAAACTCCTCCCCCACCCGGGCCATCAGCTTCGCCCATGCAATCCGCGACGTGACGGCGGGCCTGAGCTTGTGATTCGGCGCAAACACCCCGTGGGTCAACCGGGCCTGAGCCGATGGACGATCTCTCGAATGACGAAGGCCCCCAGTTGCGGATCCTGCAGGAAAACTTCCCAGAATCGATCCGCTGAAATCCTGCCGCAGAGTGCCTCGGAGTTGGACACAACCGTGGCCGTTCGTCGGCTGTCGGCGGCGAACAGCCCCATCTCGCCCACCAACGATCCGGGCCCCAAGACCACATCGGGTTCCACGACCCGCACGTCGCCCTCGATGACGTAGAGCACGTGGTCTGCGGGATCACCGCGCCGAAACAGCGTTTCACCCAACTGATACCGACGCTGCTCCATGTAGGGCACGAGCATCGAGAGCGTCATGCTCCCCCGTGCGGTGCGTCGGACGAGGGCGGCAAGGCTCCGCATGCGGACGAGTCTCCAGCAGTTGAGCGGCAGGAGCGTGCCGTGAAGCACGATGATACTCGGTGCGTTGAGCAGAACACCGTAGGCGATGAAGGCGAGATTGCTCAGGATCGCCACGGCACGCAGACGCACCATCGTCGTTGACCAAAACGTGATCAACACCAGTGCCGCGGCAATCCACCCACACGCCTCTGTGACGATCATGCGACGGCCCACTTATCCTTCGACCACAGGGCCATAGTCCGTCATCAGCTGGCGGATCGCGGCGGCATTGGGCTCGAGGAAGGCATCCCGTGCGAACTCCGCCTGCCGTCGGCCGAGGGTCGTGTCGCGTTCGACGCGGTCGTAGGCCGCCGGCGGCGGATCGTGATCGGGATTGCCAAGGTCGGGCGTGAAGACCTCCCCGGCCGGCGTCCGTGCGCAGTAGATCTCCGGCCGGTAGATGCGCTCGAAGGTGTCCATCACAGCGACGAGAGCAGCCAGGGACAGCGGGTCGCGGCCGACCAGGTCGTCGCGTTCGTGATAGATGGCCAGCGGCGCCCTGCTTCCCGGCGGCATCGAGTAGAGAACATGCAGCCCCATTCGCGAGAAGTAGCGGGTCGTCAGCGATGCGCCGTGGGCCGGCAGGTACGAGGTCCCGAGGATGGGGTGGACCGATGCGTTGCGGTGATAGGTTCGGCCGTTGGACACGCTGATCGCGACCACCACAGGGTCGAGAAACACTCCCGCCGGATGCAGCCGCCGGAACTGCAGTTGGTACAGCAGGCCGTGGAGGGCTCCAAAGGAGTCGTGTTCCTCTGGCGTGGCGGTCCCCGAGCGGATTCGTGGGAGCACGATATTGAAGTCGTAGTCCCGCACGTAGGACGAGTAGTTGAAGCCCGTCAGCTCCGCACATAACTGGCCGTCTCGTCGGTCGTAGACCTGCCCGCGAAGCGTCTCCGTCATCGGAAACCAGTCGTTCGCCCCGTCTTGGAATCGGATCCACACCGTCAGAATCTCGAGGGCGAGCCGAAATCGCATCACTTCGGGCTCGTTCAAGGCGGCATGCAGGCGTTGCTCCATGCAGGCGATGGCTGCCGCGATCCGTTCAGCTCGCCCCTGCGTCCCCATCGAGAGATTCGCGAAGTTGGTCGTGAGCCTCGAGTGCGGGGCGGGCGCGTAATCGGCATCAAAAGTTGTGCTCGTGAGCCGCAGTTCCATGCGTCGCGTCGTCCTGCCGCGAGTTGAAGTAGTGTCGATCACGGAAAGGATAGCCCGGTCAATTGCACTTCCGCAACGATCGTGCGGCTGAAGAACGACTCGTGAGCCTTGGGAGGAGCGGCCCGGGCGTTCGGAGCGGGTTTCTCGAAACGCCCCGCACCCGCTTCGGTGCGGCTTGAAGGATTGCCCGAGCGTCGTGCGTCTGGACGAGTTCGCCCCTGTCGGTGGGCGGGCCTCGCGCAGGTGCACTGTGCCCGAGTTGAGCAGATCCATCCGGATTGAGGTGACGCCGTCGGTGGCGTAGTTGGAGTTCCACTGACTGTGGTTGAACACGGTGAGCCGACCGAAGCTTCCACCGCCGTCGGCGACCGACTGCATGTACGAGTCACCAGCGCCCGCAGGGCCGCCCACCGACGCACGAGGCTAGACGCCTACCGTAGGTGCGGACACTCGGGCGGTGGAAAACGCCAAGACAGCGAGGCCCACGGGCATCCCGGGCGGGCACATCCACGCGAGGCAACCGGGTTGCACGGGGTATTGGAAGGCTTGCGGACGGTTGCTTGGGGCCCACCGGTCAGTTAGACTGGTCTATCTGACCGGTCGAACCTTGAGGAGGTGGCCAATGTCTTCCATCAGCTACTACGAAGCGAGAACCCATTTCTCCGAACTGCTCGATCAAGTAGCGCGGGGCAAGCGCATCCTGATCACCCGCCACGGCCGACCGGCCGCCTTGCTGAGTCCGCCGCCGGAGGAGACTCTCAAAGACGTGAAAACGGTGATCGGCGAAATGAAGGCCCTGCGCCGCGGCAACACGCTTGGCAAAGGCGTGACCATTCGCGATTTGAT
>JBPCTA010000073.1:0-2779 GCA_051006595.1 Pirellulales bacterium | reverse complement strand
TTCGTATACAAACGAGGACACAACACCGACGACGAAATGAGAGGAAGAGCCTTGAAAACGAGCGGTTTTGTGCGTTCCTGGAGCACGTGCGGCGCTGGAATCCTGCTGGCCACCCGAGGGCTGGACGTGCCTGAGAGCCATTCCTACGCGACGTGCGCGGCGGAACTTGGCCGGGCGATCGGCGTCGCGGCCGAGGAGGTCGAGGGGCGTTTGGAACTGCTTCAGACCGACCGTCTCATGGGCGACCGTCGCACCTTCCTGCTTCGCGTGCCGTTTCGCGAAGGCCTTCTGGAGTCGCGGTATCGCGGCAAGTGGGAGTTTGTGGATGGCCGGCGGCGGTAGCACGTGTTCGTTTACCCGACAGGAGTCATGCCGATGAACCAGGACGAGAAGCCACGCGATGCCGAACTCACTCGCAGCCGGGCCCGGGGCGCCCTCCTCGGGCTCGCCGCCGGCGACGCCGTGGGCACGACGGTGGAGTTTCGGGAGCCCGGCTCGTTCCCGCCCGTCACGGACATGGTCGGTGGGGGGCCATTTGGCCTCGCTCCGGGCCAGTGGACCGACGACACGTCGATGGCCCTGTGCCTGGCGGAGTCGCTCGTCATCCATGGCGACCATGACCCCGTCGATCAGATGCATCGCTACGTGCGATGGTGGAGGGAGGGCTATCTTTCGGCGACCGGGAAGTGCTTCGACATCGGCGTCACCACGAGAAGTCAGCTCACTCGCTTCACGCAGTCGGGCGACCCGCACGATCCCGAAGTGAACGAAGAGGCTGCCGCCAACGGCTCGCTGATGCGGCTGGCTCCGGTGTCGATTCGCTGGTTCGACGAACCGAGCGTCGTCGTCGAGCGGGCGGCGGCGTCGAGCCGCACCACGCACGCGGCCCGGCGGCCGGTGGATGCCTGCCGGGTGCTGGCCGCGATGACGGCAGCCCTGATCCGTGGTGAGTCACGGGAGCGGGTATTCGCGTCCGACTTCTGGGCCCACGGCGATCTGCATCCCGACGTCGAGGCCGTGGCGCGGGGCAGCTGGCGGGGCAAGGATCCGCCGACGATCCGCGGTACGGGATACTGCATCGATGCCCTGGAGGCGGCGATCTGGGCGGTGGCTGGCGCGAACAACTTTCGCGACGCGATCCTGCGGGCCACGAATCTCGGCGACGATGCCGACACGACCGCGGCGATCGCCGGGCAGTTGGCCGGCGCGGCCTGGGGTGCGGAAGGTATCCCCGCCCACTGGCTGATGAAACTGGCAATGCGGGAGCGGATCGAGTCGCTGGCTGACGCGCTGCACCGGGCTGCGGTGGGCACGCGGCTCGAGTGGGAGCACGACGAGTTCCTTCACGCGTGGTGGGCCGATGCCGAAGGGCGGGTGCTGGGCGGGGAGTTTCCGGGTGACCGGGATGAGCCCGACATCTCTCGGCTGAAGCTCGAGCTGCTGGCCCGGGCCGGCGTCGGCACGATCATCGACCTCACCGACGACGACGATCGGCTGACTGGCTACGAGGGGCATCTGCCGGTCGTCGCTACGGAGCAAGGCATCGAGCTGCGGCGAATCTCGCACCCGATTGCCGACGTGAGCGTGACCACTCCTGAGCACTACGACCGGATCGTGGCCGATATCGAGGAGTCACTGGCGGGAGGCCGCAAGGTGTACATTCACTGCTGGGGCGGCGTCGGCCGCACCGGCACGGTGGTGGGCGTGTGGCATGTGTCGCGAGGCTGCTCGCCCGAGGTGGCCCTCGCGGAGATCGCGACGGCGCGTCGGGGCACGAAAAAGGGGAACCGTTCCTCGCCCGAGACACGCCGGCAGGTCGAGGCGATCCGGGAGGCGGCCGCGCGGCGGAAGACCCGCTAGCGGGGAAGAGCGTGTACTACCACAGCCTGCCGCTGAAATACGTCGTGTGTGGCACGATCCAGCCGCACGACGATCCCGCCAACCAGTTTCGCTCCGCCTACGAATGGCTGGGGCACCACTGTGGCTACTGTCCGCAGATCTGGCTATCCCGCGGGGATATCAGCATGACGGGCTATCGCTACCGGGTGAATCCGATCGGCATCAGCGGCAGCGAGCAGCGGGCCGAACGTGACAGCGTGCTCTTCGGCTTCGATCTCGTGCACGGGTTTCCGGTCGACTACGAGTTCTGGTGGTCGTATGTGCTCAACACATCGTTGAACTGCCCACCCGACAAAGACGAGATCGATCGGTGGCTGGTGGACAAACTCGATTGGTGGCTGGCTGAGTCGACGGCGGAGCATGGAGAGGCGTTGGATCCGGTCGTCCATCGTTGGGAACTCGCCTGGCGGCAGGAGCGACCCAACCTCGGGGAGTTGCTTCGCAGGCACGTGTTCGTGGAGCGTGACCAGGTCGTCGTGCCGTCGCTCAATCTCAAGACGGCAAAGCGAATCCTGTGCCGAAACGAGCGCCAAAAAAAGCTGCTCCGGCGGATGGGCTTCATCGAGGACCGGATCGAGATCCGCCCGATGCCGAGGTGGTGACGACGCATCGCGGCCATCTGAGGGTCAAGGCGACACGGCGCGACCTCCTCTCGGGGGAGTCTGGGTACGTGTAGTGCCCAAGACGCGGTCAAAGGCAACTCGCCGGACAACACTCGGCGGCGAACCTCGGTCCACTTCTCCATGTCTGCATACACTCCACGTGCCTCGCTCTCGGTAGGGGGAAATCGCGGCTCCGCCGCGATTGTCCTGACCGACACCGCTGCACAGTTGTGCGCTGCATTTTTCGACCGGCCGGGCTACTCCGCCCCGCGCTGCAC
>JBPCTA010000072.1:0-7817 GCA_051006595.1 Pirellulales bacterium | reverse complement strand
GGACGGTGGTGTTCGTGGAGGTCCGCTCCAAAAGCGACACCTCCCACGGACATCCGGCCGAGACGGTGGGCTTTGCCAAGCAGCGGCGGATCGCCGTGCTTGCCAATGCCTACATCCGCAGGCACCGCCTGCACGATGCCAGCGTGCGGATCGACGTGGTGGCCGTGACGTTCGACGCCGACCGCGGCCCGCCCGTGATCGAGCACTACCAGAATGCGTTCGATTCGCCCTGACGACCCGAGATGACATCCCGATGCTGGCCGCTGCCCAGTCACCGCAACGGCTGCAGATCGGCGAGTTCGTCGGGCGTTTGAAAGATGGTGATCCCGCCGGAAGGCAGACGGCGGGCGAGCTTGGCGAGCCGTTCGTGGACCTTGGCCCGTGACGCCTTCGCCGGCACTTCGCGGATGATGATCCCGGCCACCTGTTCCGGACGACGGCGAGCCACAGAGACATAGACCTCCGGATCGCGTTCGCCGGAATCGCCGACGAGCACGAACCGCCGAGCGGGAAAGTCGTCCATGATCCGCTCGATCGTCCGCCGCTTGCCCCGCTTTCGCGAGGGCAGTCGGCCGAGCGGCGTCGAATCCTTGAGCCGGAAAAGCTTGAGGTGCATCGATCCGGCGGGCAGGCCCACCGCACCGAGGAACCGGCAGAGGCAGTCGGAGAGTTGCCAGGGGCTGCTCGACACATAGTGGAAAATCGCGCCGGACTGTTGCCACCGCTGGTAGACCTCGGGCATCCCGTCCACCGGGATGAACTCGCGAACGAGCGTATTGCGGAGGAGTTCGCGACGGTCGGCGACGTTCGTGAACTTGACCGTGTCGTCGATGTCGGAAATCACCGACGTGCCCTCCGCCGGAACGAGATGGATGGTTCCGGTGGAGGCGGCGACCATCTCGTCACCGCCATCTGAATCCATCGACGTCGCCGTGTAGTCGATCATGCAGCCCGTCGCCTGGAGTCGCGACCACGTGGCCGCGAAGTCATCGTCAAAGTCGACCAGCGTCTGGAAGTGGCCGCTGCGATCCGAGAGACCGGCATCGATGATCCGGTCGCCGAGCGTGATGCGGATCCGCTGGTTCGCCACCCGTCGGAACAGGAAAACCTCGGCTCGACGGCGAAAGACCTCGGACTCCATCTGCTCGTCGTCGAGGTCGAGCAACCGCCGGAGCACGGCGACCGCGAGCACCCGTCGGCGGCTTCGTTCCGGGAGCGGCACGGCCACCATGCCGGCGACGGAGGCCGACCAGCCCGTCGGGGTACGGCTCGCATAAGTGGGGAAGAACACGATCATGCAGGCGACACACGCCGGGGACGCTTGAAACCGACCGCGGCTCATCTTACAACCTTTCCGATGGGTCACGGCCGCCGGCCACTGGCCACCGCCGGCCACTGCATCGGGGCCACCGCATGGAGACAGGGAATGGGTGTCAAGAAAACGGGCAAGGGACGACGCAAACTCGGCCAGAAGAAGCGCCGCATGCGCGCCCGCATCCGTCACCGGAAGGGCTGAGCCGAGGTCGGATCTCCGGTGTCCGTCGCCATTGACGGCATGACCCGCATAGATTTCCACCGCGGAAGTTTTCCGCACGCCGATCGCCACCATCTCTCGAGCAACGTGCTTGCCGCGCCGTCAGCGTGGGGTAGGGTTGCGTGGCTTCCGAATGCAACCGCGGGATTCCGCGGTTTGTCACGTGCCCGCAGGAGCGGGTCGCGGACGCCGCCCGAGGAGACGGAGCGATGCGTGCACAGGTCTGGAGCCGACGACTACTGACGTCGGCGGCGGTGATCGCGATGGCAGCCACGACGGGCTGCAAGTCGTTGAACGAGCGGTACATCGCGCTCGAGGTCTGGAAGTACGAAAAGTGCTTCGGCCACCTGCCCCCCGGATTCACACCCCCCGGAGCCGCAATGGCCCCGGTCGCCGCTCCGCCGCGGACCTGTGGCCAGCAGGCCGCCTGCTGCGAATCGGCACCCATGAGCAGCAACGGCTGCAACTCCTGCGAAGGCGGTAGCGGTGGCATGGTGATGGAAGGCGGCATGCCCGCCGGTGTCTCAGTGCCCGCCGGCCCCGGCGGATCGCCCGGACCGGCCGCCGGCGTCTCGATGCCCACTCCTGCCGGCGTCACGGCCGGCAAGCCGGTGATCATTTCCGATGAAGTCGTCATCCCCTGATCGGTCCCGCACCGACACGTCCAACCGGTCCGGACGCGCTACCCGAGCGTCTCGGCGGGGCCGGGGAATGCTCGGCGTTCGACGTCGGCCTTCCAGCGGGCGAGGGCGTCGCCGATCGTCTGCTTGGCATCGGCGTAGGCCCGCACGAACTTCGGCACCCGATCGGGCGAGAGGCCGACGAGGTCGTGCATTACGAGCACTTGGCCATCGCAGTCGGGTCCGGCGCCGATGCCGATCGAGGGCACCGAGAGAGCGGACGTGATGGCCGCGGCGACCGTCTGTGGAATGCATTCCAGCACGACCGCAAAGGCCCCGGCGTCGGCGGCGGCGCGGGCGTCGGCCATCAGCCGGTCCTCGTCGCGCTGCATGCGATAGCCGCCGAGCTGATGCACCGCCTGCGGCCGCAGCCCGACGTGCCCCATGACCGGGATTCCCGCCCCGACGATCCCCGCGATCACCTCGGCCTGTCCCGCGGTGCCCTCGAGTTTCACGGCCTGGCAGCCCGTCTCCTTGAGAATGCGGGCACACGATTCGATCGCCGTCCGCACGCCCAGATGCTGGAACGGAAACGGCAGATCGACCACCACCATTCCACGGGCGACGGCTCGCGAAACGATCTCGCCGTGGTAGATCATCTGCTCGAGCGTCGCGGGAAGCGTTGAGGAGCGGCCCGCGACCACCATCGCCACGCTGTCTCCCACGAGCACGCAGTCCACGCCCGCCTCATCGGCGAGCCTTCCCGTGGGCCAATCGTAGGCCGTGACCATCGAGATTGGCCGAGCCTGACTCCGGGCGGCAGCGAGGTCGAGAACGGTGACCCGCCGAGGCAGGGAAGTCGGGGCCGCCGGAGGGCGTGCGGCGGGTTTCATGCAAAGGCCCGTGGGAAACGTGGAAAACTCGTTCGCGGGACGGTGGTCGATCGGCGGCCGCCCTGTGGCGGCGCGGTTCCAAGGGGGCGGCGAACCGATGACGATCCGGCCTGTCGTCGGGCCGCATCGCCCAGGTGTCGGAGTCTGAAGCAACGGGCGCTGGCCCCCGTAGAAGCGTGAGTTTACATCGATTCTTGTGCAACGTACGCGGCCCCTCCCAGGCTGCGCAGAAATCCCGTTTTTCCCAAAGGGTGACCTTGCGGCAGCATAGGGCTCCCCTATAATCGCGGGGCTTCTGACGGGCACGATTCCGCCTCGGTTTTGGCGGTTTTCGCTCCTCCGGCAGCCGGCGCCCGCGGGTGTAGCTCAGTTGGTAGAGCACCACGTTGCCAACGTGGTTGTCGTGGGTTCGAATCCCATCACCCGCTTCTTTCGAGTCCGTCCCGAGTTGCTCTACTGTCGGTCCACTTGGTGGTCCCCAGTTGTTCCCCAGTTTGGTCCCCTGTTGGTCCCCAGAGGAGACGTTCGAGGAGACGATCGCCCAGCGACGCTTCTCGACGTCCGTCATGTCACCGCCCTCCCGATGAACCGCTCTCCTCCGGGACGGATCCGAGGGCGGGAGTTTCTCTCACGTCGTCCATGCCCCTCAGCCCCCGTTCGGAACCGTTCATGTCAGCGTCTGATGCCTCCTCCGTCGCCACCGAATCCTCCACCACCGGCGAGGGCCTCCCGCAGCCGCTCGCCCTCGACGTGTCGGTCGACACCGTCTCCACCTGCCAGCGCCGGGTGAAGGTGACGATCCCCCGCGAAGACATCGACCGCTACCGCGACGAGGCCCTCGGCGATCTGGTCCCTACGGCGCTCCTGCCGGGCTTCCGTCCTGGCCGCGCCCCGCGGCGTCTCGTGAGCAGCCGTTTCAAGAGCGAACTCTCCGACCAGATCCGCTCGAAGCTCCTGACCGACGCCATGACGCAGGTTTCGGAGCAGCAGAAGCTGTCGCCGATTAGCGAACCTGAGCTCGACGTGAACGCCGTACTCCTGCCCGACGAGGGGCCGATGACGTTCGAGTTCTCGATCGAGGTTCGGCCCGAGTTCGACATGCCGAAGTGGAAAGGCCTGTCCATCTCGCGTCCCGCCCGCGATATCAGCGACGCCGACGTCGATGAGGCGCTGGCGAGCCATCTCCGTGAACGGGCCCGGTTCGTGCCGCACGAGGGCGTTGCGGCACCGGGCGACCTGATCGTGGCGAGCCTCGTGTTCAAAGACGGTGACCGCGTGCTGTCCCGAGCCGACGAGGCCGAGATCGTGGTCCGCGAGAAGCTTTCGTTCGCTGATGCCGAACTTCCAGGCTTCGCCAAGCTCGTCGCCAAGGCCAAGCCGGGCACGGCCGTCACGGCCACGGTGCGGATCTCCGACGAGGCGGCCCTCGAGGACGTACGCGGCAAGGACGTCACGATGGAACTCACCGTCCTCGACATCAAGCGACTGGAACTCCCCGAAATGACTCCGGAGCTTCTCGAAGAGCTCGGCGGCTTCGAGTCGGCCGACGCCCTCCGGGCGGCCGTGCTGAAGCAACTCGAAGGGCAGCTCGAATGGCACCGCCGCCGGCAGGTCCGCCAGCAGGTGGCCAGCGCCCTGACGGCTTCAGCCGCGTGGGATCTGCCTCCGTCGCTCCTCCGCCGTCAGGCCCAGCGGGAGCTCGAGCGGGCGATCCTCGAACTCCGCCGCAGCGGATTTGACGACGATTCGATCCGTCGCCATGTGAACGAACTCCGGCAGACGGTCATGGCCAGCACCGCGCGGGCGCTCAAGGAGCATTTCATCCTCGAACGGATCGCCGAGGAGGAGGGAATCGCCGACACCGCCGCCGACTATGACGAGGAGATTCGCGCCGTAGCCGCGCAGTCGGGCGAATCGCCACGACGCGTGCGGGCGAGCCTCGAAAAGCGGGGCCTCATGGACGTGCTCCGCAACCAGATCATCGAGCGAAAAACGATCGACGTGATCACCTCGCAGGCCTCGTTCAAGGACACGCCTTTCGAGTTCGGCCGTCCCGATGCCGAGGCGATCGATCATGCCGTGTGCGGTGCCGTCGTCGGCGAGGAAGAGATTCCCACTGCGACGACGCCGGAGCCGGGCGTTCGGCCCGGCACGAGGGGTTGATTCTGCGACCCGGTCTTTCATTCCGCCCATTCCCCCTGCGGTCCATGATGCAGCCCATGCCACTTCCCACCACCTTCTCTTCGTCATCCGCCCCCACGATGAGCCAGGCCTTTGACGGCCCGTCGGCGTCGAGCGCGCACCGCGACTACCAACGTCAGCGGCAGATGACGCTCGGCGACCTCCTGCTCGAGAATCGCATCATCCTGCTGCAGGGCGAGATCTACGACGGCAATGCCAACGAGCTTGTGATGAAACTGCTCTATCTGCAGAGCGAGAATCTCCGGAAAGACATCCACTTCTACATCAACTCGCCAGGCGGCAGCGTCACGGCGACGATGGCGATCTACGACACGATGCAGATCCTCTCGTGCCCGGTGGCCACCTATTGCGTCGGCCTCGCGGCCAGCGGCGGGGCCGTGCTCCTCGCCGGCGGTGCCAAGGGCAAGCGGTTCGTCCTGCCGCACGCCAAGGTGATGATCCATCAGCCCTACGGGCAGGTGGGCGGCCAGATCAGCGACATCGAGATTCAGGCCGACGAAATCATCAAGACCAGGGCTGTGCTCAACGAAATTCTGGCCCAGCACACGGGCCAGCCGATCGACCAGATCGCGAAAGACACCGATCGCGACCGCTATCTCTCGGCCGCTGAGGCGAAGGAATATGGTCTCGTCGACGAGGTGCTGACCAAGCCCCCCGTCGCCGCCGAAGAGCTGGAGAAGGATTGACGTTCGCCCGGCTCTCCCGGCTATCACGGCCCGTCCGCTGCCCGCACACCCACACTCAAAGAACCACGCCATGCCCCTGATTCCCTACGTCATCGAGAAAAGCGGCCGCGAAGAGCGGGCGATGGACATCTATAGCCGCCTGCTCAAGGACCGCATCGTGTTCCTGGGCACGCAGGTCAACGACGAGGTGGCCAATGCCATCGTCGCGCAGCTGCTCTTCCTGCAATCCGACGATCCCAAGAGCGATATCCATCTCTACATCAACTCGCCGGGCGGCAGCGTCACGGCGGGTCTGGCCATCTACGACACGATGCAGTTCGTGACCTGCGACGTTGCCACCTACTGCATCGGGCAGGCCGCCTCGATGGGGGCGGTGTTGCTGGCGGCCGGGGCCAACGGCAAGCGTCGCGCCCTGCCGAATGCCCGGATCATGATCCACCAGCCGCTCGCCGGCATGGAGGGCACGGCCGAGGAAATCATGATCCACGCCAAGGAATTCAAGAACATCAAGCACAAACTCAATGGCATCCTGCTCAAGCACACCGGGCACCCCCTGGAAAAAATCGAGCAGGACACCGATCGAGACCGGTTCATGTCGGCGCATGAGGCGCGAGACTACCGGCTGATCGATGAGGTGATCGATCGCATGCCAGCGGCCAAGGCCGCTGGCTAGGAGGAGATCTGGGTCGTACGGGCACGCAGCGGGCGACGGGCTTCACGCCCAACGGCCCGCGGAGGCGCAAGGAGGCGCGTCGATGCTGTCGCAGAAACTGGCCGGGCCACTCCGTGGCCGAATGATCGCCGCTGAAAGATCCCGGGTCGGGATCTTCGGGATCGCTATCTTCTCGTGCCTCGCCTTGGCAGGCTGCAAGAGCGATCTCAACCAGCAACTCTTGGAGCGGGAACTCCGCTACCAGGAGGATCAGATCTATCAACTGCAGGACGAGTTGCAGGACAAGTGCGGACGACTCGAGATGCTGGCGGGGGAAAACACGAGCCTCCGCCGACAACTGGGAGTCTCCGATACCGATGCGGTGGGCCGCTCCCAGCCGGGGCGGCCACGCTCGCCAGCCTCGTCGCCGCTCGGAGTGCCGCCGGCGATCCGGATTCCGGAGGCGATCAGCAGGCCCGCCGCACCCGGGAGCATCGCTCCACCGGCCCTCGATAACATCCCGCCCCTGCCCGTGAAGCCTTCGTCGGCTCCTGAGCCGAGCCCTCTCTCGCTACCGGAACCAGGCGATGCCACCGGTCCGCCTGCGCCGATGCCACCCACGGCCGCGACCGTCCCGGCGGCAGTGCCGGACCCGGCCACACGGCCCGTGGCCTACGATCAGCCCCTGACGGACGGCCGCCCCGTCCGCCTGGTCGTCAACACGACCACCACCTCCTGCTTCGACGACAACGGAGACGGCCGGAGCGATGGTCTCACCGTGACGTTCGAACCCCGCGACGGCGACGAGCGGCTGGTGCCCGTGGCCGGCGACGTGGCGATCACGGCATTCGACACGGCCGACCCTTCCGTGCCGCTCGCCATGTGGACGATTCCCTCCGAGCAGGCCGCCACGCACTTCCGCCGCACGACGCGGCTCCGCGGCATGCACTTTCCGCTCCGCTGGACGGGCACACCGCCGGCGGGCGACCACGTTCGCGTCGTCGTTCGCGTGACCGGCCCCGAGGGCGCGGTCCTCGAAGCCGACGCCACGATCCCGGCACGGTAAAAGCCGCCACGCACCAGGAGCCCGCGGCCTCACGGCCGGTCGGCTTGTACCGGAACGGCTTAAACTCAGCGAGGGGCTGCCCGTGCCCCGGAGCCGGCGTATGACGCCAAGCGCAGGCAGGATGCCGAAGCGCCGGCGGCATCCGAGTGAGCGAAGCCCAGGAT
>JBPCTA010000071.1:0-3798 GCA_051006595.1 Pirellulales bacterium | reverse complement strand
TGAGGACTCCCTGCAGATGGCCCCCCTCGAAGTCCAGCCCGTCGCGGACGTCGAGAATCTGGGCTCCCGACTTCTGGAGGGCGATCACGTCGTCGAGGGGCAGCGGCTTGAGGGTCTGCTGCATCGCTTCCTCGAGCGAAGCCCGCTCCTTGCGATTCAGGATCGCGTCGTGGACGAAGTAATCGGGTGCCTCCGGCTGGTCGGCCGTGACGATCTTCTTGAACTCCTCCCGGCTCATCGGCTGTAGGGCGTAGTTGAACTTCTTCTGTTCGCCGATCGTCGAGACGGTCTCCTTCGAGAGCGCCTTGCCGCACATGCTGCCAGCGCCGTGGGCCGGATAAACGAGTGTGGCATCGGGGAGTGTGACGAGCTTGGTGGTGATGCTGTCGTAGAGCATGTCGGCGAGTTCGTCGGCCGTCACCCCGATGCTCGCGAGCAGATCGGGCCGCCCCACGTCTCCGATGAAGAGCGTGTCGCCGGTGAGCACGGCCAGCGGCTCCTTTCCGTTTTTCGCGAGATCGTAGACGAGGATCGAGATGCCCTCGGGCGTGTGGCCCGGGGTCTCCATGATCTCGAGCCGCACATCGCCGAACTCGACGACGTCGCCATCCTTCATGTGAACGCAGGCAAACTCCGCCTCCGCACGACGCCCGAGATGGATCGCGGCGCCGGCCTTGTCACGCAGTTCGATGTGGCCGGCGATGAAGTCGGCGTGGAAGTGGGTGAGAAAAACGTGCCTGATCGTGTATCCGCCGGCCTTGGCGTCGGCGAGATACTGGTCGATGTCGCGTTGCGGATCGACCACCGCGGCCGTCTTCGTCGTATCGTCGGTGTTCATGTACGACGCATGCGACAGGCAGGCCAGGTAGTACTGTTGAATCTTCATGGCGGGTCGCTCCAAGGCGCGCGAGGGAAGGATTGGCCGGGGGTCGTCGCTCACTTGCCGACGATGGTCGGAAAGCCGGCCTTCACGAGCTGCGGATAGCCCGGCTTGAGCGGCCGCACGTCGTAGCCAAGTGGCTGCAGGATCGAGGCCGCCTCCATGCAGCGGCCACCGGCAAGGCAGTAGCAATAGATGATCTTGTCCTTGGGGAGCACCTTGGCGAGTTCCTGCGGACTCACGCCCTTTTCCAGGACGCTCAGCGGTAGCAGGCTGGCGTTGGCGAGATGGCCCTCCTGCCACTCGTCGGGCTCCCGCACGTCGACGATCACGGCCTTCTGCTGGGATACAGACTGCTTCACCACGTCGAGCGAGTCCTTTGTGTGCTCGGCCAAGGCCGTGCCGGAGAGGGCTCCCAGAGCCAGTCCGAGCAGCACGGCCCGCGAGCAGGTGGTGGCGGTGCGGCAGGCCTGATTCCAGGGCATCCGAGCGATGAGCATCGCCATGCCGCAGGTGTCGGTAAGGCCGGCAAACACCAGCCCGCAGCCCACGAATCCCGCGAGCCCAGCGCCGACTCGCTGCCACATCAGATCGGGCCCGAAGGCTGCCAGCCCCGCTCCGATGGCCACCAGGGCTCCGGCCGCGATCCGCACCTGCCGTTCCAGCGACATCACCTTCCGGCCGCGGACGACCGGCACGCCAGCCGCTTCGCAGGCGGTCGTGCCCCCTTCGACGCTGATCACATCCTTCATTCCGGCCGCGAGGAGCTTCTCGCAGGCCTTCTGGCTACGGGTGCCCGACTTGCAGACGAAGTACATGGGGCCATTGCCGCCGAGAGCAGCGACCTCCTGCGGATTGAGCCGGTCGAGCGGAATGTTGTGGGCGAAGTCGACGTGCACCTCGCCATACTCAGCCGGAGTGCGAACGTCGATGAGCGTCATCGTCTCGCCTTTTCGGCGGCGATCGGCGAGTGTGGCGGGAGAGATGGTGGCAACCATGGAAACGTCCTCCGAGAGGTGAGGGAACGCGGGGCCTTGACGTCGAACCGCTTCGATCGGCTGCGACGGGGATCCTGAAATCATCGCATCGACGTGCACGCGGGGGAAGGTCAGGCGGACCTCGAGGGTTCCCTTCAGGTGCCGCAGAACGTGCGGTAGGGACCGCAGCCCTGCGGTGGACCGCCGCGGTAGGGCACGTTGTCGATGGTCTCGATGAATGGCGATTGGATCGCCGCGAGTAGTCGCTGGACCGCCGCAAGGTCACCGGATTCGGCTGCGAAGAGAGCCTCCTCGACGCGCTGGTTCCGCGGGATCACGACGGGGTTTGCGCGCCGCATCCGCGCGGCGGCCTCGGCGGCCGAGCAAGGCTGCCGGGCGAGGCGGGAGTGCCAGCGGGCGATCCACTGGCGGAAGGCCGGCGAAATGCCGTCGGGCTCTGCTGCCGGCCCGGGCGTCGTGAGCGGTGCGAGGCCCGCGAACGTGGCCGTGAAATCGGCTCGCGCTTCGTGCATCCACGCCAGGAGGCTGGCGAACAGCGGGCCGTCGTCGTCTTCCGCGGTGATGAGACCGAGTTTTGCCCGCGCTCCGGCCAGATACTGGCGTTCGTAGCGAGCGGGGAACGTGCCCAGAATGCCCTGAACGGTGGTCAGACCGTTCTCCGCGGTCCCATGCACGAGCGGGAGAAGGCTTTCAGCGAGCCGCGTCAGATTCCAGAGCGCGATCGCGGGCTGTCGTTCATAGGCATAACGACCCTGGTGGTCGATCGAACTGAAGACGGTCGCAGGATCGTAGGCGTCGAGGAACGCGCACGGCCCGTAGTCGATCGTCTCGCCCGATACCGCCATGTTGTCGGTATTCATCACGCCATGCACGAAGCCCACGAGCATCCACCGGGCGATGAGCGCGGCCTGCCGCTCGACCACGGCTTCGAAAAATGCCGCCGCCGGGTCATCGGCCTCCGCAGCGGTGGGCGCATGGCGGCCGATGGCGTGATCGAGCAACGCGGCGACAAGGTCGCGGTTGGCGGTCGGCCCAAGGCCGGTGTCCACGGCGGCCGCGTATTCGAATGTGCCCACCCGGATGTGGCTCGCCGCGACGCGAGTCAGCACCGCGCCGGGCAGCGGCGTGGCCCGCAGCACGTCTTCTCCCGTGGCGGCAACGGCGAGGCTGCGGGTCGTGGGAATGCCGAGGGCGTGCATCGCCTCGCTGATGATGTATTCGCGGAGCATCGGGCCAAGCGCCGCGCGGCCGTCGCCGCCGCGGGAGTATCGGGTGCGGCCTGCTCCTTTGAGCTGGAGATCGAATCGCCGGCCGTCCGTCGCGAGCTGTTCGCCAAGAAGGATGGCCCGCCCGTCGCCGAGGTTGGTGAAGTGGCCGAACTGGTGGCCCGCATAAGCCTGGGCGATCGGTTCGGCCCCCGGAGGCAGTTCGTTGCCGGCAAACACCCCGCCGCCCGCGGCGGCGAGGATCTCGGGATCGAGGCCCAGATCCGTCGCCAGCGGTCGGTTGAGAAGCACCAACGAAGGGGTCCGCACGGGCTTGGGGATCTCGTGGACGAAGAACTCCGGCGGGAGCCTCGTGTAGGAGTTGTCGAAGGCCCAGCCTGCCTTCGCGATCGATGGATACGCCATGCCCCAAGAGCCCCCTCGTGAACGGACCGAAGAGTGTGCTTCAACACCCTCTTCGTTTCGGCTGAGCCAGCGAGGGAAGTTAAAACAATAACGGAGTCGTAAGGGACGAGCCTCGAGTCTGGGCATCCTGGGCATCTCACAGGGCAACAGCAAGACAAGCCCCGCAGGACAGGCAGTCACGGCAAACAGGGCAGTCCCGCTGCGTCGCGGGCCCCGTCTGCTTACAACAGGAGACGTCAGACGCTTTCCTCCCGAGGCGATCACGATGATCGCCCGCGCATGCCTCCCC
>JBPCTA010000070.1:0-10955 GCA_051006595.1 Pirellulales bacterium | reverse complement strand
GGGAGTAGGCGACCAGGGCGTGGGCGGCTTCGTGGTAGGCGACCCGCTTTTTCTCGTCCTCGTGGATCACCCGCTTCTTCTTTTCGAGCCCCGCCGTCACCCGCTCGACGCCCTCGTTGAACTCATCCATGCCCACCGACGACTTGTTGTTGCGGGCAGCGAGGAGCGCCGCCTCGTTGACGAGGTTGGCCAGATCGGCTCCGACGAAGCCCGACGTGATCCGCGCGATCTGCCCGAGCTCGACCGCCGGGTCGAGCTTGACCTTCGAAACATGCACGCGGAGGATCGACTCGCGACCGCGAACGTCAGGACGATCAACGAGCACATGCCGGTCGAATCGCCCTGGACGAAGCAGCGCCGGATCGAGTGTTTCGGGGCGGTTGGTGGCTGCCAGCACGATCACACCGGAGTTGCTGCCGAAGCCATCCATCTCCACGAGCAGCGCGTTGAGCGTCTGCTCCCGTTCGTCGTGTCCGCCCACCACGCTCGTGCCGCGGGTCTTGCCCAAGGCGTCGAGTTCGTCGATGAAGATGATGCAGGGTGCCTTCGCGGCAGCCTGCTGAAACATGTCGCGAACCCGGGCCGCCCCGACACCGACGAACATCTCGACGAAATCGCTGCCGGAGAGCCCAAAGAAGGGCACGCCCGCCTCGCCGGCGATGGCCTTCGCCAGCAGCGTCTTGCCCGTGCCCGGCGGGCCCACGAGCAGCACGCCCTTGGGGATATGGCCGCCGAGCACCTGGTATTTCTCGGGACTTCGCAGAAACTCGACCACCTCGCGGAGTTCCTCGACCGCCTCGTCGATGCCGGCCACGTCTTCGAAGGTGATCCCCAGATCTTCCTGGGCATACATCTTGCCGCGACTGCGGCCGAAGGCCATCGGACTGCCGGCACCGCCGATCCGCCGCATCATCACGAAGAACAGCGTGCCGAACAGCGCCGTCAGAAAAAGCATCGGCAGCCAGTTTCGCCACGGGCTCGGTGGATCCTCGTAGCGGAAGGGAACCTGGTGTTCCTTGAGAAGCTTCATGAGCTCCGACTCGGAGTTCTCACTGGGCAGCTTGGAGGTGCGAAATCGTCGTTCCGGCGATGCGACGACGGAGCCGAAGGGCCCAGGCCGACTGCCTTCGCCTGTTGCCGATGGCGCATCAGCCGCACCGTGGGCCGCATCGCGAACCTTGCCCGAGACCTGAAACGCACCGATCGTGACGTCGTGAAGATCGCCATACCGCCCCGTCGAGGGCTCATCCCCGCCGGTGCGATCAACGGCGACATACCGCTCATCCCCGTCAGCGGCTGCGGCGACGATGAGTCGCTCCAAGTCGCTGTAGGAGAGTTCCAGATCGGGCGAGGTGTTGACCAGACTGAGGGCAAACAGACTGGCCACGCCGGCGGCTACCAACGACCACACCACATTGCCCCCGAGGGCAGGCTTACGATCGGGCCGTTTGGGAAGGTCTCGTTTCTTGGCCATGCCCATCCTGGTGTGGCTGGAACCTATGTGTGGCTGGAACCTAGTGCTGCTGGAACCTGCTGTGGCTGGATTCCGACTCGTCTGCAGGGATCTGTTATCACTGGACTCTGATCAGCGACAATCCTATGCGGCGCGTGAACCGGGGACAAACGCCGTTGCCGCCACAGCCTGTCGACTGGCCGACCGGAAATAAATTGGATGTGGCGGTTCCCGCGGCCGGCTCTTAGACTCAGAAGTTCTCTCGGAAGCCCGTTATTCACGCCGTTCACACCATGCCGTCCTCCTCATGCGCCCCCCCGGACAACGGGCCATCCGCTCCATGCTCCGCGCATGACCGCGGAGGAGTCGGCAGCCGGCCGCTCCGGGTGGCGGTGCTCGGGTCCACGGGCAGTATCGGCACGAGTACGCTCGACGTCGTTGAGTCATCCTCTGGCCGCTTCGAGCCCTGGCTCCTGGCGGCCCACCGCAGTGTTGCCGCCTTGGTGGAGCAGGCCCAGCGGCTGCGGCCGGCCTGGGTCGTCGTGGTCGATGAATCGGCAGCGAAGGCACTCGGCACCGGCAGCCTGCCGGCGGGGACGAGGCTCGCCATCGGACCCGACGCGCTCGACGAACTGATCCAGGACTCGGCCGTTGACCGGGTCGTCTCGGCCATCGCGGGCGCTGCGGGCCTGCGGAGCACGTGGTCCGCGGTCGCCGCGGGCAAGACGGTGGCGCTGGCCAACAAGGAAACGCTGGTGATGGCCGGGCCGCTGGTGATGCGGCTGGCCCGGCAGACCGGCGCCACGATCCTGCCCGTCGACAGCGAGCATTCCGCAATTCATCAGGCGCTGCTCTCAGGCACCGGAGCGGAAGTCGCCAGGATCGTGCTCACCGCCAGCGGCGGCCCTTTCCGCACCCGATCCCGGGAATCGCTCGTCTCGGTGACGCCTGCGGAGGCGCTCCGGCATCCGACCTGGTCGATGGGCCCGAAGATCACGGTCGATTCGGCGACCATGATGAACAAGGCCCTCGAACTCATCGAGGCCAGATGGCTCTTCGACATGCCCGCCGAGCGGCTGGCGGTGATGGTGCATCCGCAGTCGATCGTGCATTCCCTCGTAGAGTTCATCGACGGCTCCGTGATCGCGCAGTTGAGCCCGCCCGACATGCGACTCCCCATCCAATACGCCCTCACGCATCCTGCGCGAACGGCCGGGCCCGCACGGCGACTCGACTTCTCCCAGGCCATGCGGCTCGACTTCGAGCCCCCGGACCTCGAGCGGTTTCCGGCCGTGAGGCTCGGCCATGAGGCCGCGGCCCGTGGCGGCACGGCCGGAGCCGTACTCAATGCGGCCAACGAGGAGGCCGTGAAGGGATTCTTGGCCGGCCGCCTCCGATTCACCGATATTGCCGATGGATGTGCAAAGGTGCTCGACGAGCACCCGTTCGAGGCGGAGCCCATGCTCGACGAGATTCGTCGACTCGACGCCTGGGCCAGACAGGAGGTCGCGAAGTGGGCGGTTGCGTGAGTTCGTTCGTGTGTCCGGTCCTCGGGGCGTCGTGGCTGGAGTGGTTCGCGCAGCCCGCGAACTGGTGGGTCGTGCTCCAGGTGGCCGGCGGCCTCGGCTTCGTGATCTTCGTGCACGAACTCGGCCACTTTTTGGTCGCCAAGGCCTGCGGCGTGAAGTGCGAAAAGTTCTTCCTCGGTTTCGATGTCGGCGGGCTCAAGCTCCTGAGTTTCAAGCACGGCGAGACGGAGTATGGAATCGGCGCGCTGCCGCTCGGGGGCTACGTCAAGATGCTCGGCCAGGACGACAACCCTGGGGCCGCCTCCGCCGAGGCCCACCGGGCCCGCATGTCTGGCGACCTGCCCGCCGAACCGGTCGCCGGCCCGCACCCGGCGTGGGATCCCCGCAGTTACCCCGCCCAGAGTGTTCCCAAACGCATGGCCATCATCTCGGCCGGCGTGATCATGAACGTGATCTTCGCGGTGCTGATGGCCTCGCTGGCCTTTGGGGTTGGCGTGCGCGAGATGACCTGCGTGCTGTCGAGCGTTCGCACCGGCGGCGCCGCCTGGCGGGCCGGACTGCGGACGGGCGACGAGATCACCGCGATCGGCGACCGCCAGGAACCAATTTTCAACGATCTGCGGCACGGTATCACCGTGGGAAGCGTCAAGGACGGGATCGAGTTCACCGTCCGCAGGCCCGCCGACGGGTCGAGCCGACAGGTACTCCTCAAGCCCGATACCGACCTGGGAGCGCCGACCATCGGCGTCACGAGCCCGTACTCGCTCACGCTCCCCACCGACCTCTCCCGCGGACTGACCGGCGCCGCCGCAAAGGCCGTGCCGCCGCTGGCAGCGGGCGACACGATCCGCGAACTCAACGGCACGCCAGTCGGCACCTACGCCGAACTGCTCGCCGCCCTGGCCGTGAACCGCGATGTCCCGGTGACGCTCACCGTCGATCGCAACAAGAAAGCCGATAAGAAAGCCGAAGCGGGAGACAAGGAAAAGAAGGGGGCGGCAGCCTCCGCCTCCAGGATGACGATCGAGTTGCCGCCGCAGCCGCGGCTGACCACCGGCATGACGATGACACCACTGCCGATCAAGGCGGTGCAGGAAGGGTCTCCCGCGATGGAGGCAGGCATCGTGGCCGGAGACCGTCTCGTCGCCATCGACGGCGCGGGAGTGGGCGATCCGCTCGCCCTCGACGACACACTCCGCAGCCGAGCCGGCCAGCCGGTGTTGCTCACGCTCGCTTCGGCCGACGGCAAGGAACGCACCGTGACGCTCCGGCCGCGCGAGGTGACCTGGCGGGATGACGAGACGGCGGGCATCGGCAGCCCCGTCTCGATCGCGTCGCTCGGGATCGCGATTCCGGTCGATGCGCTCGTTGCGACGGTGGAACCCGACAGCCCGGCGGCCCGCGCCGGAATCGCCGCCGGCGACCGCGTCGTGAAGGGCGTGATCGTCACGCCGGACGAGCCGGCTGACCCAGAGACAGGAATCGATTTCTCGCCGCAGGAGCCCAACTGGCCCGTCGTGGCCGCGGTTCTGCAGCAGTTGCCCGCCGGCAGTTCGCTGCAGCTCACGGTCGAGTCGGCAACTGGGCAACGCCGTGACGTCGACATCACTCCCGCCGCGGCAGCCGGTCGCTTCGTGGCCGACCGCGGCCTCGTGTTCGATCCGGTCTATCAGACCGTTCGCGCCCATTCGTTCGTCGACGCCATCAGCCGAGGCCTTCGCAAAACGAAGGAAGACCTGTCGATGGTCTACGGGTTTCTCGGCAAGCTCACCAGGCAGCAGATCAGCCCGCGGCTGCTGGGCGGGCCCATCGAGATCGCCAAGCAGGCCGGTCGGTCGGCCAGCGAGGGGTTCGGTCGCCTGCTGCTGTTT
The DNA here is from genome assembly GCA_051006595.1 of Pirellulales bacterium. GTDB lineage: Bacteria > Planctomycetota > Planctomycetia > Pirellulales > UBA1268 > QWPN01. The sequence goes on along the minus strand of JBPCTA010000070.1, from coordinate 6,102 downwards.
CTGACGATGCTCAGCGCGAATCTGGCGGTCGTCAACTTCCTGCCCATCCCCGTTCTGGACGGTGGGCATATGGTGTTTCTGGCCTACGAGTTGCTCCGAGGCAAGCCGCCCAGCGAGGGCGTGGTCGCGGTCCTGAGCTACGTGGGCCTGGCGCTCATTCTGTCACTGATGTTCTTCGTGTTTGGCCTCGACCTAGGGCTGATCCCGCGACGTTGACGACTCCCATTTCAAGCGTGCCCAACCTTTCCGCCAGGTTTTCCGCCGAGCCTGAGACCGGCCGACGGTTTCCGCCGGAGGGCGTGCAGACGGTCGTCTTCGATGTCGTGGGCACCCTCGTCGAGCCGTGGCCCCCGGTCGCCGAGGCCTACGCCGCCGCCGGGCAACGGCATGGCGCCGTCGTGGCGGTGCCGGAAATCCACCGTCGATTTCGGCAGGCCTGGCGACGGCAGGAACTGATCGATGCCGCGGCCGTTCCGGCATTCACGACGAGCCGGTCTCGCGAAGCCGATCGCTGGCGAGCGATTGTCGCCGACGTGTTTGTGGATCATGAACGCACCGACGCGATCTTCGGCGAACTCTGGGACCATTTCGGGCGGCCCGATTCCTGGCGGCCGCTTGCGGCGGGCAGCGCGCTCATGCAGGCGGCGATCGCCTCCGGAGCCAGCGTGGCACTGGCGATCAACTTTGACGAGCGGCTGATGATGATCGCACCCGCCGTCGCCCCGCTCGCCTGGGCAGAGCATGTCTTCGCCTCGTCCGAGATCGGCTGGCGAAAGCCGGCTCCGGAGTTCTTCCGCTGGATCGAGAATCGCCTCGGCGTTGCCCCGGAAGGCCTGTTGCTCGTCGGCGACGATCCGGAACTCGACATCGCCGCCGCGACCCGCGCTGGCTGGCAGTCGCGGGCGGTGGGCTGACCCATCAGGCGGCCTGCGGCCTGCCGCGTGTGATCGACAGGCCGAGCAGTGCGGCGGCAGTCGCGGCCAGCACCGCCGTGACCATGAATGCGGTCGAGGCACCGCCTGACCCGTGCTCCCACAGCCAACCCGCGAGCAGACCCGCCGGCAGCGCCATCAACCCCTGGACGAGGGCATACCAGCCAAAGGCGGCGCCGTGCCTGGCGTCGGGCGAGAGTGCCGCGACGAGTGCCCGCTCGGCCGGTTCCGCGATGCCGTAGGCCACGGCGACGAGCAGCATGCAGGGAAGCGCCGCCACCGCCTGCCCGGCGAGGGCCAGTCCCGCGTAGGCCACCGCGAAGGTCAGCCAGCCGCAGGCGAGCACGGCACGAGGCGTCCAGCGGTCGGCGAGCCGGCCGGCCCGATGCGCCGCAGCGCTCTTCGTCGCGCTCAATCCGAACCAGACAAGCGGGATGAATGCAGCGGGCACGCCGAGGTCAGCGGCCCTGAGCAGCAGAAACTGCTCGCTCGACGCCCCGACCGCCCAGATGGCGACGCAGGCCAGAAGCAGCGACTGCGGCCGGGACAGCCCGGGGGCGAGTGTCGTCGTCACGCGTGCCGCCCGCCGCGGCGGATCACGCACAAACCGCCAGATGACCGCGAGCGTCACCAGGCCCGGCAGCAGGGCCAGCAGGAAGAGTCGCCGTTCCTGCCCCGGAAACACGAGCAGGAAGGCCATCGCGACCAACGGCCCGATCGCGGCGCCTGCATGATCCATGCTGCGGATGTGCCCAAATGCGCGGCCCCGCTCACCGGGCTCCACCAGATCGGTGACCAGCGCGTCTCGGGGTGCCGAGCGGATGCCCTTGCCGAAGCGGTCCGCCGCCCGCACGAGGAGCACCTGAAGCGGCGACGCGACGAACGCCATCAGCGGGCGGATGACGGCCGACAGGCCATAGCCCAGCAGCACGAGCGGCCGCCGGCCGAGCGAGTCAGACAGACCTCCGGATGGCAGCCTGACCACTGCAGCCACGGCATTGGCCAGCCCGTCGATGAGCCCGATGTCGAGCCCCGTGCCGCCGAGCCCCTTCACGAAGGCCGGCAGCAGCGGATAGATCGCCTCGCTCGAAAGATCCGTGAAGAAACTCGTCCAGCCCAATGCCTGCACGGTGGCAGGCACCGAATCTGGCGCCTGCACGGTGGCAGGCAATGAACCTGGCGGCTGCACGGTGGCAGGATCGTGCGACTGCGGCATCACTGCCGATCGGCCCCGGTATCGAGCACCGCCATGAAGGCCTTCTGCGGAATATCGACGCTGCCGATGCTCTTCATCCGCTTCTTGCCCTCCTTCTGCTTCGCCCAGAGCTTTTTCTTTCGCGAGATGTCGCCGCCGTAGCACTTCGCCGTCACGTTCTTCCGCATCGCAGAGATCGTCTCGCGGGCGATCACTTTCGTGCCGATCGCCGCCTGCAGCGCGATTTCGAACATGTGCCGGTCGATCTCGCCGCGAAGCTTCTTGACGATCGCCCGGCCGCGGCGGTCGGCGTCGCGACGGTCGCAAATGATCGAGAGGGCATCGACCTGCTTGCCCCCCACGAGGATGTCGAGTCGCACGAGATCGGCGGGGAAATAGCCGATCAGCTCGTAGTCCATCGTGCCGTAGCCGCGGGTCACGCTCTTGAGCTTGTCGTGGAGGTCGTAGATCACCTCGCCGAGCGGCAGGTCGAAGGTGATCATGGCCCGCGTCGGGGAAAGATACTCGGTCTTCAGATAGACGCCGCGGCGGTCGGTGCAGAGCTGCATCACCGGGCCGATCTGCTCGACCGGCACGAGGAAGTTGGTCCGCACGATCGGCTGCAGAAACTCGTCGATCTGTCCGGTGTCGGGCACGTCCTGCGGATTGGTGATCTCGATCGTCTCGCCCGTCGTCTTCTTGATCCGGTAGGTGACGTTGGGCGCGGTCTGCACGAGGTCGAGGTCGTGTTCCTTTTCGAGCCGCTGCTGGATGATCTCCATGTGCAGGAGGCCGAGGAAGCAGCAGCGAAATCCGAAGCCGAGGGCCTCGCTGCTCTCCGGCGCGTTTTCAAACGCCGGATCGTGGATCACGAGCTTCTCGAGGGCGTCGCGGAGCTCCTCGAAGTTTTCCCCTTCGCTCGGATAGAGGCCGCAGTAGACCATCCGCTGCGGCGGCTTGTAGCCGGGCATCGCCGCCGCGGCATGGTCGCCGGGGATCGTCACCGTGTCGCCGATGTGAACCTGCTTCACGTCCTTGATGTTGCAGACCAGATAGCCCACCTGCCCCGCCGAGAGCGTGTCGCAGGCCCGCCGCTGCGGCACGAACTGACCCAGCTCCAAGACCTCGTGGGTGACGCCCGTCTCCAGAAAGCGGATCTTCTGCCCCTTGGTGATCGTGCCGTCGATGAGCCGCACGTAGGTGATCGCGCCGCGATAGCTGTCGTAGTGGCTGTCGAAGATCAGCGCCCGCAGGACGGCGTTGGGATCGCCCTGGGGGGCCGGAATGCGTTCGATGATCGCTGCGAGCAGATCCTCGATGCCGATGCCCGTCTTGGCGCTCGCCTTGATGACATCGGCCGAGTCGATGGCCAGGCTCTGCTCCATCTCGAGAAGCACGTCGTCCACCCGGGCATGGACGAGGTCGATCTTATTGATCACCGGCACGATGGTGAGATCGAGATTGATTGCGGCGTAGGCGTTGGCCACCGTCTGGGCCTCGACCCCCTGAAAGGCGTCCACGAGCAGCACGGCCCCCTCGCAGCAGGCCAGGCTGCGGGAGACCTCGTAATGGAAATCGACGTGGCCGGGGGTGTCGATAAGGTTCAGCTCGTAGACCTCACCCTTGTGCCGGCATTCCATCCGCACGGCCCGGGCCTTGATCGTGATCCCCCGCTGTCGCTCGAGCTCCATGTCGTCGAGCATCTGCTCCTTGAGCTGCCGCTTCTCCACCGTTCCGGTGGATTCGAGAAGCCGGTCGGCGAGCGTGCTCTTGCCGTGGTCGATGTGGGCGATGATCGAGAAATTGCGAATGTGTTTGCAGTCCATGAAAGGATTGTACCGAGTTTTGGTGGGCATTCTGGGTCAGGTGCTGGGAGCAGCCGTTCTGCGGGTCATGCATGACCCGCGGTGAGGCCGCGGGCAACCTCTTCTGGATCCTGGCTCGTCCCGGAGATCCACCCCACGCCTCACGGCGTGGGGCTTGCACCATCGGCACCGCGCGAGGCTCACCTGAGACGCGTTTCCGTGCTCAGGCGTGCTGCCGCCGGTGGGCGAGGCGGGCGAGGCCGGCGGCGCCGATCGAGCCGGCGTCGCCGCCGAGGCTCGCGTACGCGATCGTCGTGGACCGGGCGAGCACCGGGAACGTGCGGCGGTGGACCTCCGTTCGAATGCGGTCGATGAACATCCGGCCGACAGGATGCTCCTCACGGCCGAAGGTCATCGCGCCACCGATCACGATCGACTCGGGATCGATCGTGTGCATGAAGGTGACGATCGCGATCGCGAGCCAGTCGGCGGCCTCCATGAGAACGCCGGTGGCCAGAGCATCGCCGGCGGCGGCCTCACGGGCGATCAGGATCGGCGAGAGGTCTTCGCCGGCGGCGACGGCAGCGGCGAGCGACCCCGTGCCACCGGCAGCGATCGCCTCCGCGGCCATTTTCTTGAGGGAGGTGGCGCTCGTGTAGGCCTCGAGATGGCCCGGCTGGCCGCACGGACACGGCCGCGCCTGGGGCGATGGATCGACGATGATGTGGCCACACTCGGAGCCGTGGCTATGGGCGCCCTCCACGTTGACGTCGCCGATGATGATCCCACCTCCCACGCCGGTGCCGAGCGTGAGCAGCACGAGCGACGATGCGCCGCGGGCCGAGCCGACCCAAAACTCACCGTAGCCGGCGGCGTTGGCGTCATTGGCAAACGTCACCTCGCGGCCGCAGTGAGCAGCCACGCGGTCACGCAGCGGAAAATCATCCCAGCCGGGCAGGTTGCCGGCCCGCACGATCTTCCCCGCGGGAATGTCGAGCGGACCGGGTGATCCCAGGCCCACCCGGGCAATGTCGGCTGTCGCGATTCCGGCGAGCGAGGCCAGCGTATGCACCGCCCGGCCCATGCGGGCGGCTGCGTCTTCCGGTCCCCGCGTCGCGCGGGTCGGCTCGGTGTGAAACGCGACCAGTCGCCCTTCGTCATCGACGAGCGCGGCTTTGATGTTGGTGCCGCCGAGATCGACGCCGGCATAGAGCGGCTGCGTTGCCTCGGCGAGCGGCAGGAGATCACGGTCGGCAGCCATCATTCCGGGAGCCGGCTCGTTTCGACCGTCGGCGTGGGGCCCGTGCAGGCCTTCATGAACTCGACCAGATCGGCCTTCTCCTCGGCCGTCAGCTTGAGCGGCCGGATCTTGTCGCTCAGGTGCGGATTCGGATGACCGCCCTTGTCGTACCACTCGACCACTTCCTCGAGCGTGGCCACGGAGCCGTCGTGCATGTAGGGGGCCGAGAGGGCCACGTTTCGCACGGTCGGCGTCTTGAAGGCGCCCGTATCCTTCTCGTCCTTCGTGACGACGAACCGGCCGAGGTCAGGATTCTCCTTGTCCATGCCGACGCCGAGATTGTGATACTGCTCGTCGGCCAAGTTGGCTCCAACGTGGCAGGCGGTGCAGTTGCCCTTCTCGGTGAAGAAGATCTCGCGGCCCCGCTTGGCCGAATCCGACATCGGATGGGCCTCGGCGGCCTGCTTGGCGGCCTTGTATTTCCCGGCTAGTTCGGGATCGTCGGCGATGTCCTCTTCGTCGAGCGCGGCAAAGGCCCGCAGTTGCTCCCCGAAGTCGTAGGGGGACGGGGCAGTGACCAGCACCCGCTCGAAGGCGGCGATCGCCTCGCCGACGCGGTCGATCGTCAGCTCGCCGAATACTTCGTCGAACTGCTTCTTGTAGACGGGATTCTCCGACAGCCGCTTGACGACGCCCTCGTGCGTGAAGCCCATTTCGATCGGATTCTGAATCGGCCCGACGGCCTGAGCCTCGAGCGAATCGACGCGGCCGTCCCAGAACTGCTTCCCGGAGAGGATCCGATTGTACGACACCGGCGAGTTGCGGCCTCCGAGCTGGCCGCGGATGCCCACTCCCGTTTTCGTATGCGCCGAATAGCCCTCGCTCGGGCTGTGGCAGCTGGCGCAGCTCACCGTCGAGTCGGACGAGAGC
>JBPCTA010000069.1:0-10187 GCA_051006595.1 Pirellulales bacterium | reverse complement strand
GGCCAGCCGGACGTAGGTGCTGTGGTGGCGGGCTTCGGATTCGAAGAGACCGCTGTAGAAGGCCTTCAGTTCCTCGTCGGCCACATGCTCGGCGAGCAGTGAAAACCGCTCGCAGCTGCGGGCCTCGATCAGGCCGGCGACGAGCAGCCGGTCAACGGCTCGGGCGGGTTCCTCCTTGCGGATCCGCTCGTGGAGCCGCTGGCCATAGGAACTCGGTGCCAGCTTGCGAAACGGGATGCCCCGCCGCTCGAGCAGATCGAGGACGAGACGAAAGTGCTCGAGTTCCTCGTTGACGATCTCGGTCATCGCTCGGGCGAGAGCGACGTGATCGACATAGGAGAAGAGCAGGTTCATCGCCACCCCGGCCGCCTTCTTTTCGCAGTGAGCGTGGTCGATCAGGATCTCATCGAGATCGGCATCGACCTGGGCGAGCCATCGGGTCGAGGACGGCGTATGAAGGCTGAGCATCGTGGCGGAGGGCCCGGCAGGCGCGGCATCGATCGGCTGGCATGCGGCGGTTGTCGCCGGCCAGCCGAAGTGGCATCATAACCGTGATTCGCCCGTTACCGCCGTGACCGAAAGTCGTTGACCATGATCGCCTTCGACCGGCCTCCTGCTTCCTCACGATCGACACCCGAGCGAAACGTGCTCGGGGGCGTGCTCGTGGCCTGCTCACGGGATCCGTTGACTGGTTTTTTCCGGGACGGCTGCTGTCGCACCGGCGAGGGCGACGTCGGCGTGCACACCGTCTGTGCGGTGATGACGGCAGATTTTCTCGAGTTCACCGTCAAGGCGGGCAACGACCTTGTGACGCCGCGGCCGCAGTGGGGCTTCCCCGGCCTCGTAGCCGGCGACCGCTGGTGTCTCTGCGCGGCCCGGTGGCTCGAGGCGGCGGAAGCCGGCAGGCCGCCTCCGGTCGTGCTCGAGGCGACGCACGAGAAGACGCTCTCGATCGTGCCGCTTGACCTGCTCAAGCGACACGCCGCGCATCCGGCATGACGACCTGGCTGCTCGTCCCCGCAGTGGCGGCCGTCGCAGCGATCTACGCCTCGGTCGGCCATGCCGGGGCCACCGGCTACATCGCCGTGATGACGCTCTTCGGCGTGGAACCAGCCTTCATTCGGCCAACGGCGCTCGTCCTCAACGTGGTCGTCGCGACGATCGGCACGGTGCAGTTTGCCCGGGCCGGCCACTTCGATCGGCGGCTCTTTGTGCCACTGGCGCTGGCAAGCGTGCCCGCTGCCGCTCTTGGCGGCTGGCTCGCGCTGCCAACGGGGGTGTTTGCGACGGTGCTTGGCATCGTGCTTGCCGCGTCGGCGATCCGGATCGTCGCCGAGTCGCTGCCGACGGCCCCAGCGAGCCGAACGCCGGCTTGCGAGTCAGAGATTCCCAGTTGGTGGGCGGGGGGTTCGCCGGCCCGGCTCGGCGGGCTGTCACTGATCGGGGGCGTGATCGGCCTGCTCTCAGGGCTGACCGGCGTGGGAGGCGGCGTGTTCCTCACGCCCGTGCTCTTGGCCTGTCGCGCGGCGCCTGTGAAGACCATCGCCGCCGTCACCGCCGCCTTCATTCTCGTGAACTCGCTCGCCGGCCTCGCCGGCGGCCTCGTCGCCGGCCGGCCGATCCCCGCGCCGGGGCTCGCGCTGGCGTTGGCCGCCGCGGCCGGAGGTGCGATCGGTGCGTCGCTCGGCGCCTTCCGGCTACCGGTGCGGGCGATCAGGTTGCTGATGGCGGTCGTGCTGGCGATCGCAAGCGCGAAGCTGCTGCTCTGACAACTCGGCCCTTTCAGTGGGCGGCCGTCTTCGAGAATAGATTGAGCACCACGACCCCCGCCACGATCAGCGTCATGCCGACGATCGCGGGCGGATCAAGCTTCTCGCCGAATCCCAGCCAGCCGATCAGCGCGATCAGCGTCACGCCTGCCCCCGACCAGATCGCGTAGCCCACGCCGACGGGGATGTCTTTGAGCGTCAGCGACAGAAAGAAGAATGCGATCCCGTAGCCGGCGAGCACCAGCAGACTTGGGCCGGGTTTCGTGAATCCGGCTGAAGCCTTGAGGCAGCTCGTGGCCACGACCTCGGCCATGATCGCGATCATCAGATAGAGCCAGTGCATGCCGCGTCCAGTGCTTTTCCGCTTCGCGAACGTTCGAGACGCCCCATGGAGCACGATCGTGCCGTACAGTGTAGCCGCAGGCGCAGAGACGATTTGAACCATGAAAAGGGAGTCAGACGGCATGCAGAACGGCACCCGGACGGATGGCGGGCATACGGTCGATGCGGTTCTCTCGGCGGCCAGCGAGGAGACGCGGGCGGCGCTCCGCACGCTGGGGGAACTCGTGGGCAACGAGCCGGCGACGGTGCTCTCGCCGACGCAGTTCGCCGTGCGGCATCTCGGGGTCGATCAGCTCGACGTGGCGAGCACGAAGTTCACCGGACCGTCCACGTCGCTGGCGGTCCTCGGCAACCTGCTGCGGATGGAGATGGAGCGGCACGCTGCTGGTGTCGTGGTGGGCTCTCCCGGCGATGGCCTGCCGCCGACATGGTCGCAGCTCGACATCGGGCCCGACGAGAAGATCGCGGTACCGGGGCGGCTGATCGCCTCCTTTCCCAGGGGCACGCTCGCCTCCGAGCCGCTCTGCGTGGTGATCGATGATCGGCACTGGCAGCGGGAGTTTGCCATTCTCTCCTCGCATGCCGCCAAGCCCGTTGCCGAGGCCACACTGAAGGCTTTTCGGGATCGGCTCAAGACCGATGAAAACCCACTCCGCGGCCGGGTGCTCGAGGCCTGCGTCACCGATAGCTGCGTGCGGATCACCGTCAGCCCGCAGATCGCGAGCGAGCGGGCGGGCCTGATTCTGCCGGACGAGCTCTGGACGGAGGTGGACGTGTTTCTCGCTTCGGCCACGAGCCGCCGCGATCTGCTCAAGTCGCTCGGCCTCGGCACCAACCGCGGGATGCTGGTGGCCGGGCCGCCGGGTGTGGGCAAGACGCATCTCGTGCGCGTGATCGCCAGCGAGCTCGCCGGTCGCTATACGACGATTCTCGCCGACGCCAATGCGATGCGACACACGATCGCCGACCTCTATGCGGAGAGCGACACCTTCGGCCCCACGCTCGTCGTCCTCGACGACATCGACCTCGTGCTCGGCCACCGCGATGGCAGCGGCACGAATACCTCGCTGGCCGACTTTCTTTCGACGCTCGACGGCGTCCGGCAGCGGGACGACATTCTCACGATCGCCACTACCAACGATCCCAAGTCGCTCGATCCGGCGGCGCAGCGGTCGAGCCGGTTCGACTTGGTGATCACGCTCCCGATGCCCGACGCAGCCAGCCGGGCCCGAATTCTCGAACGGCATCTCGGGCCCTTGAATCTGTCGCTGGATCTTCCATCCCTTGCCGAAGCGCTCGACGGGGCGACGGGGGCAGACGTGAAGGAAGTGGTCCGCCGCGCAGTGCTCGAGCACGGTGACCGCTTTACGCAGGCCCAGCTCGTCGAGATTGCCGAATCAGGCCGCTGGAAGGCCAACGTCAGCCGCCGCCGCTATCTCTAGTTGCCGCGGAAGAAGCCGGTTGTGCCCGAATTACCGGCTGGTGGGGCGGCGCCCGGGCCCGAAACGCGCACTACACTGGAGTGTTTGCGTTGAGTTTGCCGGCTCGGAACCCCTCGGCCCATGAACACGATTCAACGGCTGCAACTGGCCACGCTGGGACCGATTCTCGTCCTCGCGGGGCTTGCTGTCCTTTCCTACACGAGTCAGCGGGACGTGCACCGCGCCGAGGCCAACCGCCATGAGTCGGCCCGGCTGGCCAATGCGCTCCGTTTCAGTTCCGACGAACTGACCCGGCTGGCCCGCACCTACGTGGTTACCGGCGATGCCGACTACGAGCGGCAGTACTGGCACGTGCTCGCCGTCCGCAACGGCACCGAGCCTCGTGCCAACGGCCGGAAGGTGGCCCTGCGGACGTTGATGCAGGAGCAGGGTTTCACCGCTGCCGAGTTCGCCAAGCTCAAGGAAGCCGAAGACAACTCCAACGCGCTGGTGACTACCGAAACCATCGCCATGCATGCCATGAAGGGCGAGTTTGCCGACGGCAAGGGGGGCTACACGAAGCTGGGCCCGCCCGACGCCGAGATGGCACGCCGGATCATGCACGACGCCACCTATCACGCCGACAAGTCGGTGATCATGAACCCGATCGGCGATTTCGAGGGGATGCTCGAGGAGCGAACCGACGCTGCCGTGGCCGTCGCGCGTCGCCGGGGCGACGCGGCTCTGCTGATGGGCATCGTCGTGGCTGCGATCGCTGCGATCGTGGCGGCCTTGAGCCTCCGGCGGCATGCGACGCTCCTGCGACGGGCCGTGGGCGAACTGTCATCGACATCGACCTACGTGGCGGTGGGCGCAACGCAGGTGGCGGCGGCCAGTCGCTCGCTGGCAGTCGGTACCGCCGAGCAGGTGGCCGCGGTGGAACGGATCACGACCTCCGCTCGCGAGGTGAGCGGAATGGCCGCAGGCAACGTGCAGCGAACGCAGTCGGCCAGTGAGCAGGTGCGGCGCGAACGTGACGAACTCGCCGCCGTTCAGGAGCAACTCACCACGCTCGTGGCCGCGATGGGGGAGATCGATACCGCCTCGGGCAGGATCTCCAAGATCAACAAGGTGATCAACGAAATTGCGTTTCAGACCAATATCTTGGCGCTCAATGCGGCGGTCGAGGCGGCCCGGGCCGGTGAGGCCGGGCAGGGCTTTGCCGTGGTCGCCGACGAGGTTCGGGCGCTGGCCCGCCGCAGCGCCGAGGCGGCCCGGGAGACCGCGGCGCTCATCGACGAGTCGATTGCGCGGACGCAGTCGGGCCGAGAACGGGTGGACGCCGTCGCCGCAGCGATCGGCGGGCTCGCGCGGCAGGCGGCGGGCGTGCAGACGCTCGTGGACGAGGTGCGACGAGGCAGCGGTGATCAGCAGCAGGCGGTGGGCGGTATCAACGCGGCCCTTTCCCAAATCGAAAAGGTCACGCTGCAGTCGGCGGCCGGTGCCGAAGAGGGCTCCGCGGCAGCCGAGGAACTCACGGCCCAGGCCGCGGGCTTGAAGGATGTGTCGGTGGCGCTCGAGGCGATGGTCGGTGGCGATCGATCGGGCGCTGCGGGCCACGGCCTCGCGAGCCTCCGTGGGGCGGCGTCATGATGCACGGATCTTCCGGCGACGCGGCGCGGGCCAGCGGCCTGCTCGAACAACTCGGGCTCGAACTCGCGTTTGCCGCAGCCGGGGCACCGGTGCCGCCGGCGATCCGCGATGCGCTCGACAACCTCGACGCAGTCTGCGCGGCGGCCCCGGGGCCGATCCAGCAGGCCGTGGCGGCCTGCCGTCACTGGCTTGCCCGCGACGCGGCCCGTGGCCCGCTTGGGGCCGATACGCTCCGTGCGATCAGTGACTGGCAGCCGTGGATGGTGGCCGCGTGTCTCGCCTGGGATCGCGGCCAGCCGATGGCCGCCCTGCCGGCGGAGTGGACAGCCGCCGCAGCCGAGACAGACCGCTCCTCTGGCGGCCGATCGGGCGGCACGGTTGCCGCTGCCGGCGAGACGATCGATGTCACGGTCTTGCCCGAGGGCTTTGACGACGAAATGACCGAGCTCTTCTGCGCGGAATCGCAGGATCTGCTCCAGGAAGTCGAGCAGGGCGTGCTCGCCCTCGAACGAAACCCGGCCGACTCGGCCTCGATCGACGTCGTGTTCCGCGTGTTCCACACGTTCAAGGGCAATGCGGGCGTGCTCAAGCTGGTCGTGCTGCAGCGGCTGACGCATGAGCTGGAGTCGGTGCTCGACGCGGCACGCCGCGGAAAACTCTCGCTTGGCCGCGACGCGATCGACCTGATCCTCGCCGGTGCCGACGTGCTGCGGCGGTATGTCGGCGAGGTGCTCGCGCAGCTCTCGGGCCACGACCGTGGCCGGAGCATTCCGCTTCCGATCCCGGAGTTGATCGCGCGGGTGCAACGGCTCCTCAGCGATCGGCCCCCTGTCCCGGCGGTGGCCGCCAAGCCGGCCGCGGCGGTGCCACCATCACCACCGTCGCCGCCGCCGGCGACACCACGACCACCTGAGCCCCTGGCGGTGATCATCCCGCCCGCTTCGGAGTCGCCCGCCTCGGTTTCAGAGTCCCCTGCCCCGGCTCCGCCGGCAGCTACGGCCGCGCCGAGCAGCGTTCGCGTCGACACGAATAAACTCGACGGCCTCATCGATCTCGTCGGCGAGCTCGTCGTCGCTCAGTCGATGGTGGTGCAGAGCCCCGAACTCGCCGCGGTGGCCAGTCAGCAGTTGAGCCGCTGTCTTGGGCAACTTCGCGGGATCACCTCCGACCTCCAGCGAACCGCGATGTCGCTGCGAATGGTGCCGATCGGTGGCACGTTTCGCCGTATGGCCAGGCTGGTGCGCGATCTCGCCGTCGAACTCGACAAGGAGATCGACCTCAACCTCGAAGGCGAGGAGACAGAGCTCGACCGTACGCTGGTCGAGGAGCTCGCCGATCCGCTCGTCCACATGATCCGCAACTCCGCCGACCACGGCATCGAGCCCCCCGCGGCCCGCGTGGCTACGGGCAAGCCGGCCACGGGCACCATCACACTCCGCGCCTTTCATCAGGGGGGCTTCATCGTCATCAAGATCGAGGACGACGGCCGGGGCCTCTCCGCCGATCGCATCCGTGCCAAGGCGGTCGAACGCGGGCTCGTGCAGCCCGACGAGCGACTGGAGCGGGCGGAGATCCTCGACCTCATCTTCCGTCCCGGATTCTCCACCGCCGAGCAGATCACCGGCCTCTCCGGCCGCGGCGTCGGGATGGACGTCGTGCGGCGGGGCATCGAGGGGATCCGCGGCAAGGTCGAGGTGGCGTCGGTCGAGGGGCGGGGCACCACGTTCACGCTCTCGGTGCCGCTCACGCTCGCGATCATCGAAGGGCTGATCGTGGGCGTGGGTGACCAGCGCTACATCGTACCCACGCTCTCGGTGCGGGAGTCGTTCCGGCTCATGCCCGGTGCAGTGACCACCATCCAGGGCCGGGGTGAGGTGGTCGAGGTCCGTGGCCGGCTGACGCCGATCCTGCGGCTCGGGCGATTTCTGGGTGCTGCCGGCACCGAAGCACCTGCGGCGGGTGCGGAGGGTATCGTGGTGGTGGTGGAGTCGGGTCAGGAGTGCCGCTGTCTGCTCGTTGACGATCTGCTCGGCAAGCAGGAGGTGGTCATCAAGAGTCTCGGCGACATGTTCCGCGGCCGCACCGCCTTCGCGGGTGCCGCGATCCTCGGCGACGGCCGGGTGGGCCTGATTCTCGACGTCAACACGCTTGTCAAACTGAAGTCCGCGGCTGGCGATGCCGCCTGATCCGCCCCTGGAACCGCATCATGCATCCCACCACGACACCCGAGCCGCACCTGCCCCTCGCCCAGCCCTTGGCGGCCAAGCCGGGCAAGTATCTCGTGATCACACTCGGCGGCGAGTCGTACGGCATTCCCGTGCTGGCCGTGCGGGAGATCATCCGCCTCTGTCCGATCACGCCCGTTGCCAATATGCCTTCGCACGTCCGTGGCGTGATCAACCTCCGCGGCAAGATCATCCCGCTCGTCGATCTCCGCACCCGCTTTCAGCTGCCGACGGCCGACGAACACGACCGCAACTGCATCGTGGTCGCCCAACTGGGCGGCGGAGCCGGGCCGTCGCGGCTGTATGGAGTGGTGGTCGATGGCGTCGAGGAGGTGGCCTCGTTCGCCGCCGCCGACATCGAGCCCACGCCTGACTTCGGCGGGGCGATCGACGTGCGGTTCATCACCGGCATGGCCAAGTCGGGGCCCCTTGTGCGAACCCTTATCGATCTCGACCGGATCGCCGCCGCCGACGTCGTCACGTCTGCGGCCGCCCTGCTTCCTCATTCCCCTTCCTAAGCTTCTCGCGCCACAGGACGTTCCATGATCCCGCGTTCACTCCCCGCCCGCATCAGCTGGGGCTTCGCCCTCCTCGTGCTGCTCGCGATTCTCCTCGGCGTGAGCGCCTTGTGGCGAATCACGGGCATCAATCAGAGCGTCGTCACCGTGGGGTCCAACTCGCTACCGTCGGCCGTGGCGCTCGGTCGGGTCATCCAGTCGACCTACGGCTCGGCGCGTCATGTACGAAAACTGCTGCTGGCAGACGCGGCAAAGACAACCACCACCGCCGCCTTCGACGACGCCCCCTATCAGGCCTCGAAAAAGCAGGGCGAGGAACAGCTTGCGGCGTACGAGGCGCTGATCAGCGACGACCAGGAGCGGAGTTTGTATGCCGAGGTCCGCTCGACCAGGCAGGCCTATTTCGCGATCCTCGATGCGGCGATGCAGAGTCTTCGAGAGGGCAAGCGTGCCGAAGCCACGGAGCTGATGGGCGAGACCATTGATCCCGTGTTCGAACGGTGCGTCGCGGCCCTCGACGCCGACGTGAAATACAACGTCCTGCTCGCCGAGCAGCAGGTGGAGCAGGCCCGCCGCACGGTCGCGACGAGCTTTCTGCTGATCGGCGGGGGGCTGGCCCTGGCCACGATCCTGGGGCTGCTCGTGGGTATCGGCATCACCCGCTCGGCAGCGACGGCGCTCGGACAGATCTCCGACGCCCTCGAGGCGGGGGCGGCCCACACCTCGCTGGCATCGACGCAGCTTGCGTCGGCCGGCCAGTCGCTGGCTGAAGGCTGCAGCGAGCAGGGCTCGGCGGTGACCGAGACGAGCGCGGCCCTGGAACAGATGTCGGCCATGATCCGCAGCACCGCCGACAACGCCGAGAAGGCGAAGACCTTCGCCAATCAGGCTCGCGGCGCGGCGGAGTCGGGGGCGACGACCATGGGCGAGATGAACGCCGCGATGGGTGCGATCGAGTCCTCGAGCGCCGAGGTGGCCAAGATCGTCAAGGATATCGACGAGATCGCCTTCCAGACGAACATTCTCGCGCTCAACGCGGCGGTCGAGGCGGCGCGGGCCGGTGAGGCCGGAGCCGGCTTTGCGGTGGTCGCCGACGAGGTGCGGGCGCTTGCTCAGCGGAGCGCGGCCGCTGCCAAGGAGACGGCGGCGAAGATCGAGGCCGCCATCACCAACAGCCGCCGCGGCTCGACCAACTGCGGGCGACTGGGCGAATCGCTTGGTGAGATTGTCCGCACGGTCGGAGCCGCCGATGGTCTTGTCGCCGAAATCGCGACGGCGGCCAAGGAGCAGGCGCAGGGCATCCGGCAGGTAGGCGTCGCCATGGCCCAGATGGACCAGGTCACCCAGGGCAACTCCGCCAACGCCGAGCAGAGCGCCGGCGCCGCGGAAGAGCTGAAGTCGCAGGCTCTGGCGTTGCAATCGACGGTCGAGTTGCTGCGGGCGCTCGCCGGCCGAACCGCGGGGCGTGCCGCCGATCGACCGGGGCCGGCGCGTGGGCCGACTCCTCCAGCGGCGTCGGCTCGTCGCGGGCTCCCCGGCCGTGGCCGCATGCCCGAACGGATCCCGATGCCGCGGGAGGCCCGTGTCGCCGATGTCGCACCGGATCACGAGGATCGGCACTTCAAGGCGTTTTGACGTCGTGACTGTCGGGAAAGGGTGGAACCCGCATGATGCTCCCGCCGGAACAGCCGCTGTCGCCGCAGGCCTACGCCTTTCTCGCGCACTTGGTGCATGAGCGCAGTCGCATCCAGCTTGGTCCCGATCGGCAGGCGCTGCTGGCCGGCCGGCTGGGTCAGCGACTCCGCACGCTCGGCCTCGCGGGCTACGAGGACTACTGCCGGCTGCTCGAATCGCCCCAGGGTGAAGAAGAGGTGGGGAGCCTGATCGACCTCGTCTCCACCAATCACACCCACTTCTTCCGCGAGGCCGAACACTTTGCGATCCTCGCCGAACGGGTGCTGCCCCAACTCGCCGAACGCCGTGGGCCGACCGACCGGCCGCTGCAGATCTGGTCGGCCGCGTCGTCGTCGGGCGAGGAGCCCTACACGCTCGCGATCGTGCTTGCGGAGTTTGCTCGGCAGCGTCCGCACGTCACCTGGCAGGTGCACGCCTCCGACATCTCCCGCCGGATGCTCGACCGCTGCCGGTCGGGAATCTACGATGCCGAGAAGGTGGCCCTTCCCGACGAGCAGCTGCTGCGGCGGTATTTCCTGCGGGGCTTCGGTGAGCGCGAAGGGTTTTACCGCGTCCGGCCGGAAC
>JBPCTA010000068.1:0-2712 GCA_051006595.1 Pirellulales bacterium | reverse complement strand
GCATCCCGGGCGAGCGTGGAGGTGATCGCGTCGTTTTCCGCATGCACGAGCACCGGCAGGCCGAGTTGGCCCGCCACCCGCATGCCCTGCCAGAGCGTGGCGTCGTCTGCCGCCGCGAAATCCTCGATTCCGCTACCGCTCATGAAGGCCTTGAAGCCCACGACACCCCGGCCCGCAAGCTCCATGAGACCAGACGCATGGCCGGGCACGAGCCCGCCCCAGAAGGCGAAGTCGGTCCGCGCCGTGCCCCGCGCCGCGGCCAACTTCGCGTCGAATGACGCACCGTCGATCGTCGGTGGCGATGCGTTGAGCGGCATGTCGATAAACAGCGTGCCGCCGCCGGCCGCGAACGCTGCCGACCCCGTGGCGATCCCCTCCCATTCGGTGCGGCCAGGATCATTGAAGTGCCCGTGCGGATCGATGACGCCTGGAAACACATGGCAGCCGGCCGCGTCGATCTCCTCACCGGTCTCGCCTGCGATCTCGGGACCGATCTCGGCGACGTGCCCGTCGGTGACGGCGAGATCCGCCCGCATCGGCCCCGCCGGCGTCACCACCAGGCCGCCACGAATGATTGCATCCCACCGCATGTTCAACTCCCGCGGTAGGTGCTGTAACTCCACGGCGAAACCACGAGCGGCACGTGGTAGGCGGCCGCTGGATCGTCGATGCCGAACACCACGGGCACCTCGCGCAGGAACCGGCAGGCGTCGGGCGAGCCTGCGGCCGCGAAGTATTCGCCGACGTGAAACGTGAGCCGGTAGGTGCCCGCCGCCACGGCAGCGCCCGCCAGCAGCGGTTCGTCCACCCGGCCGGCGGCATTCGTCGTCACCGTCTTCAGATGCCGGGGCGGACCGACCGCCTCCAGATGGTGCAGATCGATCCGCATCCCGGCCGCGGGGCCGCCCCTCACGGTGTCGAGCACATGCGTGGTGAGTTTTCCCATGGGTCAGATCTCTCGGTGAAGCGTGGCCCGGATCAGTCCGTAGGGCTCGCTCGTGGTGACGAAGATCTCGTGGCGATTCGGCAGGCCAAACGGAGTGAGATCCAGCGGGATCCGGTGCTGATTCGGCATTTCAAGCGCAATCTCCTCGACCTCCGGGCAGGCGGCGAGCGCAGCCCGCCCCATGTCGTAAAGCGTCTGCTGCACGGCGAGGCTCCGGTGCGCCGCAAAGACGTCAACCAGCGTCCGGCAGACCTTCGTGAAGGCGGCGTTCCACCCGGGCTGCGAGCCCGCGGCATACCGCCAGCGGCCCTCGACCGACGTGCCGAAGATGCGGTCGTCGGCGTCGATCAGCGTGGTGAACTCGTCTCGCAGGAAGTCGCGAAACGCGGAGTTGGTCGTCTTCACCAGCGTGAGGCCGGTCACCCCCGCCTCGACCTGCGGCGCCGTGCGGTCGTTCCGCACGCGGCAGGTCCGTCGCGCCGTGCCCCCCGCGATGAAGGCATGCGGGTGGGCAAGGCCATCCTCATTCTCGATCCGCCGCCACGAGGCCTCCTCGATCGTAACGGTGGCGGCGGTGACGTGGTCGTTGCGATCGATGAAGTGGTCGGCGAGCGCGACTGCGAACGACTCGATCGAGTCGAGGGGATGGCCGGCAGCCAGCGCGTAGACCGTATTCTTCATGGTGTCGGTCGCGACCAGGCAGCGGTTGTCACCGGCGAGGTACGACGCCTCGAAGGCCCCCTCGAGCACGATGTCGACCGCGATCTCCTTGAGCTCGTGCCGGTCGGCATGCCGGGTGACTTTGGTGAGCCTCACCAGGCTCTTGCCATAGCTCTGCTGGGCGATGCGGGCTGGCTGGTTCATGGTGGATATCTGGTGGGTCGCGATCGTCAGAGTTCCGTCACCGCATCGAGCAGTCGCAGCCGGCCGATCCGCCCGATCTCAGCGAGCGCCGTCTGCCGCTCTTCGTCAGCCGTGTGGCCGAGCCGCACGGGAAACGCCGCCAGGATCGCCTCTTTTGTGTGTTCCCGCGCACAAATCACGAAGGGAAATCCGAAGCGATCACGATAGGCCGCATTGTACCTGCCAAACGCCGCTGCTTCGGCGGGGGAGAGCTGGTGCAAGCCCGCGGCCGACTGCTCGCCCATCGATGCCGCCGTCAGTCGACCCTCGCGGGCGGCCCGGCCGACGAGATCCGGATGGGCGGAAATCAGCGCCAACTGCTCCTCGGCCGTTGCGCTGGCCACGGCCTGTTGAAGGGCCGCATGGACCGCGGCGAGCGAGGCGAACGGCCGGGCTGCCAGGGCCCGCTCGGCCACCCACGGCGAGTGTTCGTAGAGCGGTCCGCAGACGTTCATGAAGCGGTCCACATCGCAGGCATTCAACTCGGCGAGCGTGCAGGCCATGCCATCAGCTCCTCGCGACAGGGAAGGAATCGGGGCCGGCGGAGACCACCTCGGCAAGCAGCCGAGTGGCGGCGGCGATATCCTCGATCCGGCTGAACTCGCCGGGGTTGTGGCTGATGCCGTCGCGGCTGGCGACGAAAAGCATCACCGTGGGCAGCAGCGGCGCGAGGATCGCGGCATCGTGGAGGGCTCCGCTGGCCGTTTCAGGAAGCGGCGGCAGGCCAAGCCGCCCGGCGGCCTCACGAACGCACGTGGCGAGGTGCGCATCCAACTGGACGGCCGGCAGGCTTTCGGTGCGGCGGATGTCAACCTCCAGGCCCCGGCGGGCCGCGGCGGCGGCGGTGAGCGCCCGGATGCGGG
>JBPCTA010000067.1:0-6007 GCA_051006595.1 Pirellulales bacterium | reverse complement strand
CACCGCCGACTGATTCCCCGGCCACATTTGAGGAACATTTCGGATCGTACCCACTTTCACCAAAAATGCGAATCGATTTCACATTTTTTGCGATTCCGGGTATTTTTGGCGTTTTCGCCCATCGGCGTGGCGGTTTTTCTTCACAAAGCGCTTTCCGAGATTTTGTGGTCGATGTGGGCCGACTTCTCGGGAAAATGAGATCGAATTGCCTCGGGATGTGGGTTGCGCATGGTCTCAAGCCTTGAACCCTGGATTCGGCCGGACTGGGTCGCCCACGCTCGGCTCCTGATCGAGTCTTTTGTCGCCATTGTCGGTCGCCCCCTTATCGATCCTGAAGGATCCGACGTCGCCCGAGCCGAACGGCTCTACCGGGCACCTTTCGTCGTTGTTTCCCACGGCACCGAGAGCGATCCCGTCCTGAACTACGGCAACGCTGCCGCCCTCGGGCTCTGGGAGATGGACGCCGAAACGCTCGGCCGCACCCCGTCGCGGCTGACGGCCGAGCCCGTGCATCGCGAGGAGCGGGCACGACTGTTGGCACGGACGACCCTGGCGGGCTACGTGGACGACTATTCGGGAATCCGAGTTTCGCGTACCGGAAAACGCTTTCGCATCGAGCGGGCGATCGTCTGGAACGTGATCGACCCCGCGGGTGTGCGTCGCGGACAGGCGGCGATGTTCGACGAGTGGACGCCGCTCCCCTGACGGTCTTTACTACTGACGCATTCGCAGAAGGATCCCGAGCACCCAACCCAGGAGGCGGTCGCATGTCGCTGAGTCTCAGCCTGTCAACCAATCTGTTCGCGACAGTCGGTGTTGTCGCGGTTCTGATGGCCTCCTGCGTGGTGGATTCGTCGGCATGGGCCGACTCGCCGCTCGTCGGAGAGATGAAGACGATCGACGGCAAGGCGATCGATCTGGCTTCCTACAAGGGGCAGGTCGTGCTGATCGTCAATGTGGCCAGTCGATGCGGCGCGACGCCGCAGTACGCCGGACTTCAGAAGCTCTACGAGGCCAACAAGGACAAGGGCTTCGTGATCCTTGGCTTCCCGGCCAACGACTTTGGTGCCCAGGAGCCCGGCAGCGACACGCAGATCGCCGAGTTCTGCACGTCGAAGTATGCGGTGACGTTTCCCATGTTTTCGAAGATCACGGTCAAGGGCCCGGCCAAGTCGCCGCTCTACAAGACGCTCACGGAGTCGGCCGGCACGCCCGGCGAGGTTTCGTGGAACTTCGAAAAGTTTCTCATCGGCCGCGACGGCAGCGTGATCGGCCGCTTCAAAACGGGCGTGCAGCCCGACGATGCCGAACTCGTGACAGCCATCGAGGCGGCACTCGCCAAGTAACCCGCTGGCGGTGCGGACTTCGGCCGTGAACTCCGGTCCAAGCCGACCGGCCGTGAGGCCGCGGACTGCGCGTGGTTCTGGGACCTCAAGCAGAGCCTGTCCGCCGGCGGCGATCAGGCGGCCTTCGAGGAGGGACGGACGTGGGCGGAGCCCGGTCCGATCGTGCGGCGTACGACCCAGGTGGGACGG
This sequence comes from Pirellulales bacterium, assembly GCA_051006595.1. Lineage (GTDB taxonomy): Bacteria > Planctomycetota > Planctomycetia > Pirellulales > UBA1268 > QWPN01. The sequence continues at coordinate 4,472 of JBPCTA010000067.1, read as the reverse complement.
CCTTGGGCCTCGCGATAGGTGCGGACGACATACTCGCCGACCACTGCCACGGCCGCCGTCTGCACGGCCGCGATCGTGGCCACGACCGCCGTCACGCTGGCGAGCGATATCCCCGGCTGCGGCTCCCGTGTCGTCCACCATGCAGCGATGCCCACCGCCATGGCGACGAGGCCGACGCCGGCGAGCCCCGTCGCGGCGACCCAAGTGAGCCGCACCGGCGCGTCGGACGAGAGCACGAGGGCGTCGCCGGCGAGTTTCAGGAGCTTCCAGGGCGAATACTTGGTCGTTCCGGCGACCCGCGCGTGGCGGTCGTACCACACGGGCTCATGCCGGAAGCCTGCCCAGGGCACGAGGCTCCGCAGGTAGCGACGCTTTTCCGGCAACGCGATCACCGCGTCGGCGACGGCGCGGTCAACGAGCTTGAAGTCGCCCGTATCCACCGGCATCGGGTAGGGGATGAGCCGGGCGAACATTCGGTGAAACAGGCTGGCCGTGACGAGTTTGAAGCGGGTCTCGCCATCGCGCCGTCGCCGCCGGCCGTAGGCCACATCCACGCCGCTCCGCCACAGCCGCACCATGTCGGCGATCACTTCGGGAGGATCCTGAAGATCGGCATCCGTGATCACGATCGCGTTGCCGCGGGCAGCGGCCAAGCCGGCCGACATGGCTGCCTGCTGACCGAAGTTGCGGGCGAGTTCGATCACCTGCACACGAGGATCGCGAGCCGCGATCGCCTCGAGTCGCTCGAGCGTGGCATCGCGACTGCCCTCGTCGATGTAGATGATCTCGAAATCCATCGCCGTCGCCGGGAGCACCTCGACGAGCCGGGCATGCGTCGCGTCGATCACCTCCTGCTCGTTGTGGCAGGGAATGACGACGGAGAGCAGGCCGCGGCCTGCCCGTCCGGCCGCGGTATGCCGCAGGATGTCGGGATGTCCTCCGGCCGGCGGAAATGAGTCGGGTGACTGCTGCTCGCTAATCGCGTGATCTCCTCCGTCACAGCGGCCGTTCTCGTCACGCCTCGTGCCGTGAGCCCGATGGCGAGCACGTCATCCTTGCGAAAGACCGGCCTTGTCCTCGCCACCACGCCGTAGCCGGTCGGCAGGCTCGGCTCGATCTCCGCGAAGAACGGTTCGGGAACGAGCAGCACGGCATCGGTGCCGGAGGAGAGAAACTGGTGGGCCCGCGCCACGTCGCCGCCGACCTGTGCGACATGGTCGTTCGCATAGAAGACCACGTTGGGGCTCGCCAGCAGGTAGGTGCCCAGACGGGTGCCGCAGGCTTCGTCCGACTGCAGGGTGCGGACGAACGCGGGCAGTGTGTTGGCATTGGCGAGCCACCACTGCGCCGGCCCCACGGCCAGTGCCGTGTAGGCCAGGCCGGTGATCGTGAATGCCGTCACCGCCTCCATGGGACGTCGCACCGCGAGCCAGCCGCAGGCCACCGCACCCGCCAGCGGCACCAGCCCGAGCACTGCGGCGGGTTCGCCGCCGGGAAGGCCGTAGCGTCCGGCGACGATCACGGTGGCCGCAGTGATCAGCCCTCCGCAGCCCAGCGATGCCAGGCCCGTGGCCATCCAGCGGGGGTGCGGCCAGCTGCCCGCTGCGGCACGGCGGGCAGCCGCGACGCCGACTGCGGCCACGAGAAACGCAGCGGCCGGGTAGGCGGGCTGCACATAGTTGGGGAGTTTCGTGGCCGCTGCCGAGAAGGCACCGACCCAGACGACCATCCAAACGAGCATCAGGAGCAGGGGCGGCGCGGCCACGGTGTCGGCCGCATCCTTCCGCTTCCAGACTCGCCATGCGGCCACCGCCAGGGCGAAGGGCAGGAAGCATGACCAGGGATAGAAGCCCACGAGCATCGCCAGCGGATGAAAGAGGGCCCCGCCGCTGTGCTTCTCCATCGGGGCCATGAAGCGGCCGACGTTGTGGACGAAGAAGAAACCGGTCGTCCAGGCACCCTCGGTGCGGAGGGTCACCGCGACATACCACGGCGCTGCCGCCGCCACGGCCGCCGCCGTCATGGTGATCGGTCGCAGGCTCCGCAGCACATCGCCAACGGCCGGCAGCGTCGCCTTGACGATTCCGCTCAGCGACACCGATCGTCTTCCGGCGGCAACCAGCCGCTGTTCGACCGCCAGCCACCACGCCCAGGGGCCGAGCACCGCCAGGGGGCCGACAAAGCCCACCGGCCCTTTGCAGACCACGGCCAGGCCCAGAAGGATCCCGACGCGGGCGGCCCGGGAGACCGTGATCCTTCCCAATCGGCCGTCGCGGCCCGGCATGATCGCCTCGGCCGTGAGCAGCGTGGCCCAGGCGGTCAAGGCGGTGAGGATCGCATCGGGCGTCGCGGCGTGCGCCTCGATCGCCACCAGCAGGCAGCCGACATACGCCAGCGCCGCCACCAGACCCGTGGTGTCGTCGAACCAGCGCCTGCCAGCCCGCAGCAGGGCCAGCGCTGTCAGCAGCGTGGCAATGACGGATGGCAGCCGCGCGGCGAACTCATTGATGCCAAACACGGACATGCAGGCGGCCATGCACCAGTGCATCAACACGGGCTTGTCGACGGCGAGCGTGCCGTTGAAGGTGGGCACGACCCAGTCGCCGGTCTCGACCATGGTGCGGGCGATGGCCGCGAACCGAGCCTCGTCTTCGTCCCAGAGCGGTGTGGGGGCCGTGCCCAGGGCGAGGGTCGCGAGGGCAGCGAGCAGGACGATGATCGTGGGACGATTCCAAGACATGAGGACTCTTCCTGAAGGATGGGCGTGGGGCATGTGGGGCATGGATCAGCGGTGCAGGAGATCTGGCACCTCGGCGGCAAGCCGCGGCGACGTGTCGGCGGGGGGCGGTCGAGGCCCGATGAGCAGCACTTCCTGCAGGGTGGGAAACGACGTGGCGGTGCGGAGCACGCCGTAGTTCTGGGGGAGTTTCGCCACCACCTGCTTCTCGAACCGGGCATTCACCACGAGGTGGCCGCCGGGATTGTCCGCGAGGAATGCCACCAGTTCGGACGGCTTTCCAAGCTGGGTGACCGTGCCGGTGGGGGAGACGCGGCCGGCGTAGAAGACCGCGCTCGCGGGCGCCCTGAACGAGGCGATCGGCGTGGCGGCACGGTCATGATCGGGAACGGCGGCGAGCAGTTGCCGCGTGCCCCCCACGTGCCCGAGGCAGGCTGGGCCGATCGCGAGGAGGAGCCCCAGTGTTCCACAGGCGACCGTGGCCCAGGTCGCGGATGCGGCGACCCGCGACGAGAGCGATTGACAGGCCCAGGCGATGGCCGCGCCGACGAGCGGCACGAGGCCGATGAGCCCCAGCCATTCCGCCCCCGGAGCGATGCGGTGAACGATGATCGGCAGGCCGATGCCAATCGCCAGACCGGATGCTCCGAGCATGAGCCAAGCCAGTCGCATCCAGCGGTCGGTCGCAGCCGATGGCCGGCTGATCCAGTCGGCCACAAAGAGGCCGACTGCAGCCGCGATCGCCGGGAAGGCGGGCCAGATGTAGCCAGGCAGCTTGGTGCCCGAGATCGACAGGGGAAGGAGCCAGGCGGCGATCCAGCAGGCGGCAAGCCGCATGCCGACCGTGCTTGCCGATGCCGGGCCCGCCCGCATTGTGCGCACCGAGTGCTGGGCAACGAGCGCCGAAGCCATCGACCAGGGAAACATCCCGATCAGGATGACGAGCGGGTAATAGAGGATCGCGGAGCCGGAATGCCCTTCCATGGGCGTGGCAAAGCGGCCGACGTTATGCACGAAGAAAAACCCGTGCAGCCAGGCACCGTCCGTGCGGATCGTGACGAGCGTGTACCAGGGCAGCGCGACGGCAGCCGCTGCCGCCAGGATGAACGGGAGCCGAAGACCGCGGCAGGCATCGACGGCCGCACTCGCCAGCCGCGCGAGCCGTGAGCCACTGCGACCGGGATCGATGGCCGCCTGCCACCAGCAGAAGCAGCCGAGGCCAAGCAATGGCAGCACGACGCCGATCGGGCCTTTGGCCAGCATCGCCAGCCCACAGGCGGCGCCGACGCCCAGGGCGCCGCCGCGGGTCAGTTGCACCGGGCCATCCCGCCAGCCGACGCCGCCAGAGCCAGCGACCCGCGCCGAGCGGATGAAGAGCCACAGGGCGAGCGTCGTACAGAACACGAGCGGCGCGTCGGGGGTCGCGGCCCGGCCGCCCACTCCAGTCGAGAGGCATGTCGCCATCGCCAGGCCGCACCATGGCCCCACAGCCGGACGGAAGATCGCCCCGCCGATCTGCATGGTCAGCAGGCAGGTGCCGACCGTGAGCAATGCCGAGGCGAGTCGGGCTCCGGTTTCATTGACGCCAGCGGTGGCGAACCCGGCGAGATGCAGCCAGTTCACGAGCACGGGCTTTTCCACCCGCAGTCGGCCGTTGAAGGTCGGCACGATCCAATCGCCGGTGCGGTGCATGGCCAGCGAGCAGGCGGCATTCCGGGGTTCGTCATCGTCCCAG
>JBPCTA010000066.1:0-4006 GCA_051006595.1 Pirellulales bacterium | reverse complement strand
GTGTCTGCTCGTCGATCGCAAAGGCCGCCCATGCGGAAAGCGAGGTCGTGCTGCTCGATGTCGCGATCGGGGTGGACGACGTCATTGCCGCCGCCGACGGTGTGACGGGCAGATAAGAACCCTTCTGGTAGAGGGCGGCGGAGTTCATCAGCGAGACGTCAAGCGAGTTTAAGGTATTCGAGTAGTTAAAATCACCCTGTGACCAGGTCGCTGGCGATCCAGCGTTATACCTGGCGCCGGTGTTAATAATGCTGACATCAATGGAATTCACCTGGCCGTCTAGATTGGTATCGCCGTAGGATGCCCAGGCCACGATCGCTGCTCCAGTGCCAAGTACGCGGTAGCCCACCGCAGGGTTCGCGCTCGTTGGCGACGCCTTACCCCCGGTGGTCATGATGCCGGTGGTGCCGTTAAACGCCCCGCTATTCCGGCCCGCGATCACATCGGCCCGGAGGTCCGTCTCCGTGATGCCGCCGATGCCGATGTCGATCCGACCCTTGCCGATGTCGATCCGGCCGCCGCCAGCCTGATCGACCGACAGGGCGGTGAGCGCCATGAGCTGACGGCGATCGGTGGGTAGCGAGACCACGCCGTTGCCGCTGACCGTGAGCGATGGAGAGCCCGTGACACTGCCGGAGGCGATGGCAAGGGTGCCGATGCCGGTGGTGGCGTTGACGAGGATCGTCGCGCCCGCAGCGGCGAGCGTGCCGCCGGCAATCGTAACGGTCTGCGTCTTCACGGTCACGCCCGAACCCACCTGCAGGGTGCCGGTCGCGTTGACCGTCGTCGTGCCCGTGCCGAGCGCGTCGCCGTTGGCCACGATGAGCGTGCCCGCATCGACCACCGTGCCGGATACGGAGCGAGTCGCTTGGTTGAGCGTGAGCGTGCCGGCGCCCTGCTTGACGATCCGCGTGTAGCCGGTGCGGACCGTTGTGTCGGTGACACTGTCGCCCAGGGGCACGTTGAAAGTCACCGTGGCGATCGTGACCGTGAGCGTGCCGTTGTTGAACGTGGGAAAGGAATAGTTGTCGGACGCGAGCGTGCCGAGTGCCGCCACGATCGAGTAGGTGCCCGGGGCCGACGACTGCGTGGCCGTGCTCGTGAGGCTCGGCGAGCCCGACAGGGCGGTGGCCGTCTCGCCGTTGACGAAGCCGGTGATCGTGGCCGTGAACGCGTTGGGCTGGTTCCACTCGCGGGTCTTATCGTCGGCCGTGACCACGAGGGCCTTCTTGTTGACGGTGCTCGACGGGATGGCCGCGGTGGCGCCCGTGGCGCCCGTGGACGCGAGCGACACGCTGCCCGACCACAAGCCCGCGCCGGTGGTCGCCGGGATGCGGACAGAGAGCGTGCCGCTGGCCGAACCGCCGGACTGCACGAACGTGGCGGTCGAGCCGAAGTTCGTGCCGTCGCTCGACACCTGGAAGCCGGCCGGGGCGGTGGCCGTGACGTTGCCCGTCAGCCCGGAGCCGGAGACCGTGATGGACGTCGTGGTCGATGCGGTGCCGTAGGTGGTGGTCAGGGCCGAGAACGTGCCCGTGGTGCCGATCGTGGCGGAGCCGGCACTGACGACGAAGGTCGTGCCGAGCGGGAACGTGGTCACGTCCGCCTGCCAGTTCGAGGTGGTGTAGACCGTGGTGCGGATGGCCAAGGGCGTGCCCGTTACCGGATTCGGATCGAGCAGGATCAACTCTCCCGACTGTGGTATCGCACCGACCGCGTAGTCGAGCGAGAACGCGGTGTCACCGATGGTGAGCGCGGTTGGAAGGTAGGTGTTGCCCGTGCTCGGCGTGCCGCTGGTGATGTACGACAGGGAGGCGAAACCAGCCACCCAGTTGGAGGCCGATCCGGTCGTCGGAGCGGTGCCCTGATACGCGAAGACGTTGTCACCGCCGGCGGCGAACGAGAAATTCGACGTCACGTCGGACACACCGGTGGCGGATGGGCTGCCGGCGTTGGCGCCCCACTGCCACTTTTGGTTCGTGGTCCGCGAGCCGTCGTAGTCGAAGAGTGTGCCAGCCGAGAAGGCGTTGGTGAACGTGATCACGCTCGACCCCTCGTTCGTAGAAAGAGCAGTGCCCGTCCAGGAGTTGTCGGTGAGCGTGAGCGTGGTGCCGGCGACGACCGATGTGAGCAGCACGAACGAGAGCTTGTCGGCACCGGCCGGGTCGAAGCCGGTGAAGGCGACGTCGCCGCCCGCCAGCGTCGTGGGCGTGTCGTACGTGGTAAAGGTGTCGAGCGTGGTGTAGCTCGTGCCGGCGGAGTTGGTGGCGTAGGCCTTAAACGTGTAGTCGGTGAGCTTCTCGAGACCGGTGACGGCCACGGTGAAGGTGCCGATGCCGATGCCGAGCGTGCCCACGGACTTCGTGACGCCGGTACCGTCGATGAGCGGATCAGCGTTGACGCTCGTCTTGGAGTAGACGACGCCGCGCTCCGTGACCGGCCGGCCGCCGTCGGCCGTGACCTGACCGCCGAGCGTGGCCGTCGTGGAGGTGATGTTGGTCTTGGTGGGGGTGCCGATGACCGGCCCCGTCGCGGCGGCCGCAGTATTCAAGGTCGCCACGTCCGAATAGTCCGTGCCCACGCTGTTGGTGGCGTAGGCCCGGAACGAGTAGACGCCCGACGCGGCCAGGCCCTCGACCAGTGTGGTGAACGTGCCGGTACCGGTGCCGAGTGCGGCGAGCACCGTGGTCACGCCGGCGCCGCCGATCGTCGGAGTGGGGTTTGCGCTCGTCAGCGAGATCACGATGCCGCGCTCCGTGACGGCCGCACCGCCGTCGCTCGTCACAGTGCCGCCGAGCAGGGCCTGGATATCGAGGATCGCCGACGAGGTGGGCGTGGCCGCCAGAACCGGAGCCGTCGTCGCCGAGTTGGTCGTGAACGTGATGACGCTCGAGTAGGCGGTGCCGGCCGAGTTGGTGGCGTAGGCCTTGACCGTGTACTGCGTGCCCGGGACGAGCGACGCCACGTTGGCGCTGAACGTGCCGGGGCCCGTGCCGGCAGCCTGCTGGATCACGTTCGAGCCGCCGATCTGCGGATTGGCGTTCTGCGACGTGATCGAGTAGACGAAGCCACGGGCCGTCACCTGCGCACCGCCGGCGTCGGTGACGTTGCCGTTGAGCGTGGCCGTGACGGTGGTGACCGCCGAGGTGGACGGCGTTGCGAGCGTGGGCACGACGACCACGACGCCGCCCTCCGGGGCGAAGGCGATGCCGCGGAAGGCGGTGTTCGTCGAGGGAGTGGCAAGTTGCACGACCGTCGATGTAACGCTGGCGTTGTATCCGGTGCTGTCCGACAGGGACCAGAGCCTGCTGCCGGCCGTGGCATACAGGGTTACGGTGGTTCCTGAAACTGAGCCTGTGAGCCCCGTCACTCCACTCGCCGTGGCCGTGCCCGAGGCCGTCCAAGATCCCGCCACGAGCGAATACTTTTGGATGGCATTGGCCGAACTGTCGGCTACGTAGAGCGTGTCGACGCCGGCCACTCCGGCGTCGAGGTCGGCGAAGAAGAAGCCATAGGGGCTTGTCGAGGGGGTTCCTGTGGGGAAGCCCGGCAACTGGGTAGCCGCTGCGCCGGTGGTCGTGGGCAATCCAGTCCCCACTGCGAGCATCCGATTCGATCCCGACGCGGAAGTCACGTAGAGCTGATCACCGGCAATACCAAGAGCCCGCAAATTCGTGACATTGCTACTTACGGTCGTACCGTTCCCAGTGCCGCCGAGTCCCTGGTAGACGACGCCCGTGTTGCTCCCCGACGCCCAGAAGCTAGACCCGTCTGTGGAGGCGGCACTCCTGATGTTCCCCCCTGAGAAGGAGGTCAGGGTGGTGCTGGTGTCAATGGTGGCGTCTGCGGCGATCCTACCGATGACGCGATTGACGGTGGCAGCGGCCGTGCCGGCGACCGCCGGCGTGCCCGGCGCGGTGGCATATCCCGTGGCCACGATGAACTTGCCATCGGTCGAGCGGGTGATCAGGCCCTCGCTCGTCGAGTTGCCCGCAGCCGTCAGCGG
>JBPCTA010000065.1:0-3036 GCA_051006595.1 Pirellulales bacterium | reverse complement strand
TTTGACGCCCGCGGGGAGAATGGGCCATCGTCGTCCGGCCCAGGCCGGGCCAAGCTCCTCTGGCAGTTCGATTGCAATCCGAAGGAGTCGAAATACACGCTCGGCGGCCGGGCCGATCGCAACCACATCATCGGCACGCCCGTGGTGCACGACGGGCTCGTGTACATCGCGGTGGGCGAGGATCCCGAGCATGGCGAGGGCGTCGGGCATCTCTGGTGCATCGACCCCACAAAGCGGGGCGACGTGTCGAGCGAACTGGCGGTCTCGCTCGCCGACCCGTCGAAGCCCCTGCCCCGTCGCCGCGAGCAGGCGGTGATCAAGGAACAGGGCGAGGTCACCCGCCCCAACCCCAACTCGGCCGCCGTCTGGCACTATCCCGGATTCGACGCCGATGGCAACGGCAAGCTGGCCTTCGAGGAGACGATGCACCGCACCTGCGGCACCGTGGCCATCAAGGACGGCCTCCTCTACGTGGCTGACTTCAGCGGCCTCTTCCACTGCCTCGACCTGAAGACCGGCAAGCCGCTCTGGACGCACGACATGCTCGCCGCCAGTTGGGGCTCCCCCCTGATCGCCGACGGCAAGGTCTACATCGGCGACGAGGATGGCGACATCACGATCTTCAAGCTCGGCAGGGAACTGGAGATCCTCGCCGAGATCAACATGGGCAATAGCGTCTACTCGACGCCGATCGCTGTCGGAGACACCATCTACATTGCCAACAAGAGCCATCTCTTCGCCATCAAGGAGGGCGCCACGCCGGCGCCGTGATCGCCATGCACCGCGCCGCCCCCGTCCTCGCCATCCCCTTCCTCGCCCTCGCCTGCCTGCTCCCCGCCACGGCGGCCGACCCGGCGTCGCCCGGTGAGTTGGTGCGCCGAGCCACGCGGATCGCGGTGCTCGGCGACTCGATCACCCAGGATGGCCGCTGGGTGGCCGACCTCGCCGCGTGGATGGAGGAGCGGGGCATCACGGCCGACATGATCAATGTCGGGCTCTCGAGCGAGACCATCTCGGGCCTCACGGAGGTGCTGCATGCGGGCGGGAAGTTTCCCCGGCCCGAACTCTTCGACCGTCTCGACTCCGTGCTGCGGGTGACCAAGCCCGATCTGGTGCTCGCGATGTACGGCATGAACTGCGGCACGTATCTGCCGCTCGACGAGGAGCGGTTTGCGAAGTTTCGGTCAGGCATCGAACGGCTGCATGCTGCCGTCGAAAAGACCGGGGCCCAGATCATTCACCTCACGCCCCCGCTCTACGACAAGCAGCCGAACAAGCCCGGCCCTGCTGGCGACGCCGACTACGACGCGGTGCTCACGGCCTACTCCGACTGGCTCGTCTCGAAGCGGGCCGACGGCTGGGCTGTGATCGACGTGCATGGGCCGATGAAGGCGGCACTCGCGGAGCAGCGGAAGGCGGATCCGGGCTTCACCTTCACTCCGGACTGCATCCATCCCAACGACGACGGCCACTGGGCGATCTGCCGGGCGGTGCTCGCGGGTCTCGGCGACGAGGCCGCGGCGGCCGATCCCGATCTTCCCGTGAAGCTCGCCACGTTCCTGCCCGACGCCACGAAGCGGATGCAGGTGCTTCGCGACGCCTACCGGGAGGCTGCGGGCCATGCCCGTCCGGGCACGCCGAAGGGGCTCTCGATCGGCGCGGCCGAGGCGGAGGCCCGCAGACTGAGCGATTCAATCCGGTCACGGCGGTTGCAACTCCGGGGCACGAAGCAGAAGAGCGGCGAGTGGCTGCCAGCCATCACATGGCCGCGGCCGAAGGCCGTCGATCCGGGCCCGGCACCGGAGAAGCCCGCCCCGATCCCGGCCGACGCCGTGGTGCTCTTCGATGGCAAGGACATGTCGGCCTGGCAAAACGGCGAGAACTGGAAGGTGACCGACGGCGTCGCCACGGTGGGCAAGGGGGAGATCGTCTCCAAACAGCCATTTGGCGACTGCCAGGTACACGTCGAGTTTCGGATGCCCTCACCCGCCACCGGCAAGGGCCAAGGCCGCGGCAATTCGGGCATCTTCCTGATGGGGAAGTACGAGATCCAGGTGCTCGACTCCTACGAGGATGGCACCGACGGCCCACTCACCTATCCCGACGGTCAGTGCGGCGCCCTCTACAAGCAGCGGCCTCCGGCCGTGAACGCCTGCCGCCAGCCGGGCGAGTGGCAGACCTACGACATCCTGTTTACGCGGCCCCGGTTCGCGGCCGACGGCAGCCTCGACAAGCCTGGCCGGGTGAGCGTGGTCCACAACGGGATCGCGATCCATTCCGACACCGTGATCCTCGGCAACACGTTTTGGCACGAGCCGCCGAGCTACACGCAGCACGCCGATGCGCTGCCGCTCTCAATCCAGGATCACGGCAATCCCGTGCAGTTCCGCTCGATCTGGGTCCGCCCCTTCGAGCCGGTGCCACCGCAGCCCCTCGACCGCTGACACCATGGCCGGGCACGGCCGCTATCGCGTGAAGGCCGCCTCAATGATCGCGGACGTCACGGCCGTGGCAATGGTCGGCTCCTGTGAGACGACCGTCTCCTGCGGCACCGACTCATAGACCACCGGATACGGTTTCCGCCAGCCGGCAGCCACCCAGCCGTCCTTGCGGGCGTCGAGTTGCTCCATCGGAAGCGGGCCGGCCTGCTCCAGTTCGCCAGGGAGCTTCAGCGGCTCCACATCGACCACTTCCTTGAAGACCTTGTTGAATCGCTTCTGCAGGATGCGTCGCAGTGAAGTCTGCGACACCGAGAGCTTCTCGCTGCCTCCCGGCACGAATCCCGGCGGGTAAATCTGCACGTCGCCGTCGCGGACGAGGCGGATGCCGGGGTGGCCGGGCTCGATCCGATAGGCCGCCCACACGTCCATCGCGTCGAACTCCCGCTCTCCCGAGGTGTAGCGGGTGCCGCGAACGGTCATCTTCACGCGATGGTCATCGACGTCGAGTTCGACGGGCCGCCGCTTCGCGAACGTGATCGACCATGGCGGCTGATCGGCGTCGTTCTGCAGCTCCATGGTCACGGCGACGTTGTTC
>JBPCTA010000064.1:0-3046 GCA_051006595.1 Pirellulales bacterium | reverse complement strand
GAGTATTACCTCGTCACCCGTGATCAGGAGATCCTGCCCGCGATCGAAAACACCGCCCTCCTGCTGGCCCGCGGCCAGAGCATGTATGGCACCTTCGGGCACGGCTTCGCCGCACTGACCAAGGACGGCGACTTCAACGGCTCCGTGCCACCCTACGGTCCGGTGAACAGCGCCGGGCTGCCGGCCAATCTCGCCATCGTGCTGTCGAAACAGTGCGGCGTGAAGAACGCGGAAATCGACCAGGCCATCGCCCGCGCCGCCGGGTTTTTCGGCTACTTCACCGACAAAGGCGCGATTCCCTACGGCGAACACGCTCCCTGGCCCTATCACGAGAACAACGGCAAGAACTCGATCACCGCGGTGATGTTTTCCGCGATCGGCGACAAGCCGCGGGAAACGGAGTTTTTCGCCCGCATGGCCACGGCGGGCTACGCCAGTCGTGAATACGGTCACACCGGCCAGGGCTTCAGCTATCTCTGGAGCGGTCTCGGTGCGGCCGTGGGCGGCCCCGAGGCGGCGGCCGGGTTTTTCGGCAAGTCGTCGTGGCACCTCGATCTGGTCCGCCGCTCGGACGGATCGTTCACCTATGACGGCGGCGAACAATACGGAGCCGGGCAGACGCATGACAACACCTACTACGGCAACAGCAGTTACGACGGGCTGAGCCCCGCGGCCACCTATGTGCTCACGTATGCGCTGCCACTGAGGAAACTCGTCATCACCGGCCGCGATGCCGATCCTGCGGGCTGGCTCGACAAGACCGAAGCCGCCGCCGCCGTCGCCGCAGGCGGCTTTGATCTGGATCGCCGCGACATGACCCCCGCACAACTGGTGGAGGCCTTCGGCAACTGGTCGCCCATCGTCCGCGGTTGGGCGGCGGACGAGCTGGCGAGACGGCCGGAGAGCACAACCATGGTCCCGTCGCTCATCGCGCTCGCCGATGGCACCGACCCGCACCGCATCCAGGGGGCGTGCGAGACGCTCGGCCTGCTCAAAGCGCTGGAGGCTTTGCCTGTGTTGGTGAAACAGCTCGCCCACGACGATCGCTGGGTGCGTTACAAGGCGGCCGAGGCGATCAGAAAGATGGGGGGCACCGCCAAGCCGGCCATCGAGAGCATCCTCGAGGCGCTCGTGGCGACTGCGGAACCTTCGTGGCCGATCCGTTGGGTTGAGCCCGTGCTCTTCGCGGACGGCGAGCTGGCGAACGCCGTTTTTCGCGGCCCGCTGCGGGAGGAATTCAAAAACGTGAATCCCACGCTGCGCAACCGGGCCATCCGCGCGGTATCCACCAATCCGGATGGCATGGCCCGTGCCACGCTCGAGCACTGCTTCCAGAACCAGCTCAGCGAGGAGGATGTCGTCGCCCTCGCCCCGGTCATCCTCGCAGCCGTGGAGAGCCCGAGCCCGGCCGACACGATGTTCAACAACGTGATCCGCATGGCAGGCTTGAAGGCGCTCACCAAGTATCATTTTGAAGAGGGCATCGCCGCGGCGGTCGGCCTCGCGAAAACCCAGGGCGGGCATGGCAGCGAAAGACGCACCGGCGAGATCATGAGCATGATCACCGGCTACGGATCCGCCGCCAAACCGCAGATCCCGGCACTCGAGAAGCTGATTGCCAGCTTCAACGCCGACGTCGAGCGAGGGGAGTTTCCCGGTGGCAATCTCAATAACCAGCGGGTCGGCGCCGTGGAGGAGGCCATCAAGGCCATCGAAGCGGCGAATGATCATCCCCCACTCCGCCGTGCCACGTCAGCATCGGCCCAGGAATGAGGACTCTGCCACGGTCGATTCCGTCCAGAATGAAAACGCGGCCTCCGCCGGCCCCTTTCACCGCCACGAGGCACGCCGAAAACCCCTCGGTTGGCGCCAAGACGAGGGCAGCGTCAAGAGCCACGGGGGCTGGCTGCGTGTGGTACTCTTTCGCCCCGACAGCCCGCTTGGAAGTGGTGCTGAAGTCCGATTGCACGGAATCAACGGCCAACACCCCATGAAAGATCCGACCGTCCGCGGCGTCGTCCATCTGATCGAGGAGACCAAGACCTTCGGGCAGAAGGGCTTTCGCAAGCGACTCGTGGTGCTCGAACAGTCCAAGGGCACGTTCACCAACTTTATTCCCGTTGAGTTCGTGAAGGACGGATGCGACGCGGTCGACGACCTGACCGTGGGGGTCGAGATCGAAGTGACCTACCGCCTGAGCGGCCGCCGCTGGCAGAAGGATGAGGCCAGTGAGGCCAAATATTTCCTCAGTGCCGAGGGCCTCTCCTTCAAACGGCTGTCCGGGAACGGGCGAACTCACGACAGCACGGACGACGCCAACGACGCCTTTGCCGAGGCCGGTGACAATGACGTGCCGTTTTGAGGCGGCCGTCGCTGACAGTCAGCGAGGTCGCGCTCCTCGCGTCCAAGGAATCGCGGAACCATGCCATGACCGCCGCCGCCCGCTCCCCCGTCCAGGCCCTGCTCGAAACGCTCCACGCCCGGTACGCCGGCTTTCACGAGGGGGAGGTCGCCACCTACATCCCCGAACTGGCGAAGGCTGATCCCGACCTGTTCGGCATCTGCCTCGCCACCGCCGACGGGCACGTCTACGAATGCGGCGATTCCCGGCACGAGTTCACCATCCAGTCGATCTCGAAGCCATTCGTCTACGGCCTGGCCCTCGACGACCATGGTGCGGCCTCCATGCTCAACAAGGTGGGCGTCGAGCCAAGCGGCGATGCCTTCAATGCCATCAGTCTCCACAAGACCACCGGCCGACCGCTCAACCCGATGATCAATGCAGGAGCGATCGCCACCACGGGGCAGATCAAGGCCTCCGCACCCGACGAGCGGGCGACGCGGATCCTGGAGATGTTTGCCCGTTATACCGGCCGACCGATGCGGATCGATCGGGCGGTCTACGAATCGGAGAGCCGGACGGGGCATCGCAATCGGGCCATCGGTCATCTTTTGCGAAACTTCGACGTCATCGTGGACGACCCAACCACCACGGTGGACGCCTATTTCCAACAGTGCTCGATCGTCGTGCGCTGCATCGACCTGG
>JBPCTA010000063.1:0-4014 GCA_051006595.1 Pirellulales bacterium | reverse complement strand
GGCCCAACCGCCCGTGTTCTCCAGCGACGACACCTTGGCCACGATGCTGCCGTCGCCGACCAAGGGCTGGGAAGTGAAGCGAAACGAGTCTGCGGCACCACCGATGGCGGTTCCGCTGGATACCGAAATGAACTTGGGCGACTGGAAGCCGGTCGCCCCCTCGCCGAGCACGCTGCCGACGTCTGCCGCGGCCCACGGCTTGGGAAGCGCCACGGCGGCGGGCGCTGCGGTGAAGATCGTCGATGAAGGATTCGCCGCGGTCGTGCCGTTGAGGGCCACCACGCGGTAGTAGTATTTGCCGACCACGGCGACCGACGCATCGGAATAGGCGGTCGTGCCGACGGCGACCGTGGCCAGCGTCGTGAACGTAGTGCCGTTGGTCGAACGCTCGATCCGGTAGCCGGTCGCCCCGGAGATGGCCGTCCATGCGAGACCGATGGCCGACGACGACTTCGTCGTGAAGGCCAGATCGCTCACGGCTTGAAACCCGGACGTGGCCCCCGAGATCACCACCGGATTCCCGTCGCCCGAGCCGCTCATCGGCGAGATCCGAAACCAATACTGCGTGCCCGCCGCAAGCCCGGATGCGGTGTAGCTCGGCACGTTGGCGCCGACGGTCGCGATCTGGGTGAAGGTGCTATTGTCGGTTGACCGCTCGATGCGATATCCGGTCTCACCGCTGGTCTCGATCCAGTTGAGGACCAACTGCGAGCTCGACAGCGACGTGACCGCCGCCTCGGTGACGGGGCTTGGGCGGTTGATGGCGCTCGTGATCGCCGACGGGGCCGAACGGCCTGCAGCGTCGCTGGCCCGCACCCGGTAGAAATACCGCATCGCGCCGGCGAGTCCGGTGTGCGTCCAGGAGGTCGCGGAGGACGCAGCCGTAGACACGCTCGTGAAGTCCACGCCGTTGTCCGCCAGCTCGATCACGTATCCGGTCGCCCCGGCGACCGGCTGCCACGAAACGACAAAGGACGCGCCGCCCCCCTGCCTGATCGCGACACCCGCGGGGGCTGCGAGCGAGTTGACCGTCTCCGGCGGATTGATCGTGCCCGAGACCGCCACGTTGGTGAACGTCGCCTCGTTGATCAGATTGGCGGTGTTCGCGGTACTCAGCAGCCCGATGGAGACCGTCGCGCTCATCGACACCGTCACCGAGCCAACCGTGGTCCACGACGTGCCGTCAGCCGAGCGGGATGCTGTGATCACGCTTCCCGCGCGAACGAGTCGCACCCACGTCGGCGTAAAGGCCGCCGCGGTGCCGTTGACGGCGGTCGACGAGCCTCCGGTGGTAGCCCGCGAGATCAACTGCGGCCCCTGCGCGGCGGTCATCACCATCGCCACGTGCTTCGAGTTGGCGGCGAGCGATTCCCGGATCTCCACGCCCGCCTTCGCCCAGCCATTCGTGTTCTGGTTGCCGGTGACCCGGGCCACGATCGAGCCGTCGCCCGTCAGCCTCTGCCACGCAAAGCGGAACGAATCGGTCGTGCCGCCGACGGCGGTCCCGCCCCCCGCCACGGTGAACGTGCCCCCGCCGGAGCCCGCGTCGCCGAGCGTGCCGTCGGCGCCGATGTCGGCCGAAGCCCAGCCCGCGGGCAGGTCGTTGACCGACAGGTCGTACATGCCGAGGTCGCCATAGTTGCCGTGGCTGGAGACCGACACGTACCACGTGCCGCTGCCGACCGGGAGCACGACCTGCTGCTCGTTGGCGTCGCTGTCGCTCGCCGCCACGAGCGTGCCCGTGGCGTCGAACACCTCCACCTTCGCGTCGAGCCCCGAAGGCTTGGTGGGCACCACGGAGATCACCGCCCCGCCCCCTCCCGTGGTGAAGGAGAACGTGTCGACGTCGGCCATCCGCTCGATGATTCCTGCGGCCGACCGCAGCCCGTTGGTGGCCGTCAGCGCGGAGGCGGTCGCGATCGTGCCGCCAAAGTCGTCGGCGCGAAATCCGTCTCCGCCGGTCGGTTGATACTTCTTGATCACGGCAGCGATCACGGCGACGTCGTCCTGCAGCGCGCTTGCGGAGTTGCCCGGATGTCCGATGAACCACTTGTGGACGTCCTGACGGTAGTCCACGCCCATGATCGAGCCGTGCAGCGAGTCGTAGCCGTTGGAATACTCGCTGGTCTTGTTGCCGAGCAGGTCATACTCCGACTGGTGCTGCAGTCCGAAGTTGTGGCCGAGTTCGTGGGCGATCCCCGACACCCGCGACTCCGCGGTGGAACTGCTGACCCAGCTCTCGGGCTTCGAGTTGGGGAACACGCCCACGTAGCTGCTGCCACCGGTGATGTCGTTGCTGATCACGATCCAGGCATACGGAACGGTCGGCTTCACCGTCGTCACGTTGACGTCAAACATCGCGAAGTAGGCCGAGGTCTGCCGATGCGTCTCAGTGATGGTCGCAGCCTCGGTGGCGCTAAACGTGGCTGGGTCCCCATCGACGTCGTAGGCGCCAAGCGCGGTCCCATTGCCGTCGAAGTCGAGATAGATCGCCGTCGGGGCCCCCGGCAGACTCTGGAGATCGGGCAGGCCGTTGGCCGCGGCGGCTGTGGCCACGGTCGCGCCATCGAGCGTGGAAAGCCTGCCGGTCGAGGCCGCGAGCAGCACGTCGAACGACTGGCCGACGTCCCAGGTCTGCCCACTGGCGGAGAGCGACTGCAACCCGCCGCCCGTCGACGACGGATCCGGCTCGATCAGGCCACCAAAGACATGCCCCGCGCAGAAAGCGAGCCGTGGCTCGAGCGGCTCCGCCCGCAGCGACTGATGAAGTCGCCATGATCGGAAGGCTCGGGGAACTCGGAAAGCTCGAACAGCCCGAGAACCCCGCCGGTGATTGGCGTCGATGTTGCGTGCTCGGTGTTTCATGGCGACGTTCGCTGCCCGATGGCCTGCCGCCTTGGTACGCTTCTTCAACGCTCTTCGTTCAGCGGGCTCACATCAACGAGTGTCGTGATTCTTTTTCCTCGTCAGCCGGACCCGCAGCAGCGCGACGGCGGCAATCCCGACCATTGCCGACACAGCCATGGCCGGCTCCGGCACCACGATCAGGTTCACCTCGTTGGGCGTAGACGTATCGACCGCAAACGAGAGACCCGAGGAAAGCGTGGGAACGGTCCCGAGTGCCAGGCCGTTGTTCGTGAGCGTGCCCGAGTAGGTGAACAGCCGCCAACTGTTCCCCTGGGTGGCCGACAGGAAACTCCCCACGCCGATCTCGCTCACATTGAGCGTTCCATCGAGCGAGAGACTGCCGGTCACCGCAGAGAGGTCGTTCACCCCTCCACCTGAGGTCGTATTCGTGCCGATGAGTCCATAGCTCAGCGTTGATCCGGAATCGAGCGACAGGTCACTCGTGAACGTGAGCGTTCCAGCCGAGCCGGATACCCCCGGCGCGATCGTGCCCAGCGACGAAACGTTGCCGAGCACCGTTCCGGAACCGATGAGCCACCGGGTCGCCGCGAGCGAGAATCCGCTCGGCACCAGCGACGTGTCGAACCACGCGCCGCTGGCCACGCTGATCGTGCCGCTATTCGCAATCGAGCCGCCGGCACCCAACCGGAGCGTGCCCGTGCTGATCGTGGTGTTCCCCGTGTAGGTATTCGCCCCTCCGAGAATCGCCCTGCCGGTGGCGCCCGTGCCAGACTTTATAAACCCGCCCGCGCCCGAGAACACGCCGTCAAGGAAGACGTCGGCGACCGCAACAGCTCCGCCTGGCGACGTGTCGACGGTGAGGTTGCCGGTAAGCGCTCCGCCGGAAGAGATGGTGAGATTCGAAGTGGCTTGATCATCCTTGTTGAAGACGACCGTGCCCGACGAGGGAAAAATCACGTTGGTGTACGTCTGGGCCCCACCGCTCGATCGGGCTGTCAGGCCTGCGTTGCTATCCAGCGTGACGGCATAGGTCAACGTCCCGGTCGTCATATTCTGGCTCGTGAGCCGGATGCCGCTTCGCACCCTCACGCTCCCGGTGCCGAGGGCATTCGCACCCTCGAAGAAGGATCGCAAGCCGCTATTCGC
>JBPCTA010000062.1:0-3131 GCA_051006595.1 Pirellulales bacterium | reverse complement strand
CGTCTGGCATATCCTGGACGAACGACTCCACGATCGCCGCCTGGAGTCTGTTCAATAAGACTCCTGCCGCCATCACGGCGATCGTGACGAGCGACGGGAGCAGCAACTCCGGCAGTTTCTACAACTTCGGCACGACAGCTTCAGCAGACCGTGCGGTCGGCGGCGCGGCTTCGGGTGGTGCTTACTTCGGCAGCCCGACCTCAGGCTCGGTGGCCGGCTGGATCACGGTTGCTGTGACAAATAACACGGGCATTGGCCAAAGCGCGTTTACCATCCGCTACGACGGTGAACAGTGGCGGAATGGCGGCAATGCCACCGCTCAGACGATGGTCGCCGAATACGGCTATGGCAGCACCTTTGCAGGCGTGGGCAGCTGGGCCGCTGCCGGGTCGGCATTCAACTTCACGTCACCGGTCGCGACCGCCACGGCGGCCCCTCTCGACGGAAACGCCGCCGCCAACCGCCTCGCCAACATCGGGGGCACCGTCACGCCGGCCACACCTTGGGCGGCGGGCACGACACTCTGGATCCGCTGGATCGAGACCAACGATGCCGGCAACGATCACGGCCTGGCGATCGACAACTTCTCGTTCAGCCTGCCCACGACGGTCGTCACGGCCCCCACGGCCCCCACGATCACCGGCATTACGGCCGGCGACGGTCAACTGAGCGTGGCGTTTGCGGCCCCTTCCTCGGACGGTGGCGCCGCAATCACCACCTACCAATACTCGCTCAACGGGGGCACCGCCTGGACAACCCCCGCTCCAGCCGTCACTTCGAGCCCGTTGGTGATCACAGGCCTCACGAACGGCCAGACCTACTCCGTGCTGCTGCGAGCCGTGAACTCGGCGGGGGCGGGCCCGGCTTCCGCGGCCGTCAGCGGTAAACCGCTGGGCACCGACTATCTGCGGATCGTCAGCTACAACATCACCGCTGCCGACACCTTGCCGCGAACGGGCCTCGGCACGCTCGTTCAGGCGATGGCAGCCGAGTCGGTCGGGGGCCACGCCGATCAGGTTGATCTGCTGGCGATTCAAGAGGTGGCGAGCCAGGGCACCACCTCGGCCAACGTCGCCGCGACGCTCAACGCGATCTACGGCACCGGCACGTATGCCTTCGGTAGCCTCAACGGCACGACGACCGGCAGTGGCACGCAGGGCGTCGTCTACAACACGCAGGCCCTGCAACTTCTCGAGGAGCGGGCGGTCGGCACCGCGTCCTCCACCGGTGGCCCGCGGCAGACGCTCCGGTACAAGTTTCAGCCGAAGAACGGCGACGCCTCCGCCGTCTTCTATGTCTACAACAGCCACTGGAAGTCGCTCGACACGGCAGACGACGCTGCCCGCCGCGATGTCGAAGCTCGGGCCATCCGCACCGACGCCGACGCTCTGCCCGACGGCACGAGCATCATCTATGTGGGCGACTACAACCTCTACCGCAGCAGCGAGCCCGCCTACCAGACGATGCTTGGGGCTGGAAATGGCCAGTCCTTCGACCCGCTCAGCCGGCCCGGCGATTGGCACTCCAACTCGAGTTTCGTCGATATTTTCACGCAGGCACCCCTGCAGACGGCACCCGCGGGATTCACTGGCGGCGGCCTCGACGACCGCTTCGACTTTCAACTGGTCTCTGGCGAAGTGATGACGGGCGGCGGCCTGAAGTACAAACCGGGCAGTTACCGCACCTTCGGCAACAACGGCTCGGTGCCCCGCAACGGCAGCATCAACAGTTCCAGCAGCACAGCCCTGCCGGGGCTGGCCAACCGCACCGAGGTGCTCAACCTGCTCACAACGGTGGCAGATCACCTGCCGGTCGTCGTGGACTATTCCTATCCGAAGGTGGCCGCCGCAACGCCCGCGATCACAGTGACTCCATCCACGCTCGGGGCACCACTCACCACCACTTTTGGTACAGCCTCAGCCCCGGCGACCTTGAGCGTGTCTGGGCTCGCCCTCTCGGGCAGCCTCACGGTCACGCCGGCGACTGGACTCGAGGTGTCGCTCGCCTCGGGGAGCGGCTACGCGGCTTCCCTTTCGCTCGCCCCCACGGGCGGCACGCTCGCCCCCACCACGGTCTACGTGCGGCTTGCCGCCACCGCGGCGGTTGGCAACTACAACGCCGCCGTCATCGCGATCACCGGCGGCGGCGCGACTGCTCAGGCCGTGGTAACGACGGCCAGCGGCAACACGGTAAGTCCATCGACGGGCACGATGCTCTTTTCCGAGGACTTCTCGGCGCTGACCGTTGGCAACAGCAGCTCCACCTCGGGCTCGAGCACGGCCTGGACCGGCTCATCCAACTGGTCGAGCGTGACCGCCGCCTATCAGGCCGGCAGCGCGGTGAAACTGGGCACAAGCGGTGCCGGCGGCTCGATCACGACCAAAACACTCGATCTCACCGGCAACGGCGGTTCCTTCACGGTGTCGTTTGATGTGAAGGGCTGGACAACGGTGGAGGGCTCCATCGTCGTCACCGTGTCCGGTCTCGCGCCGCAGACGGTGACCTACTCGGCCACGATGAGCGGGGCATTCGAAACAAAAACGCTTTCATTCACCGGCGGACAGGCCAACTCAACGATCACGTTCGCCTCGACTTCCAAGCGAGCGTTTCTCGACACCATCACCGTGATCGGCGGCACACCGGAACCGCCACGGCCCGCCTCAATTGCCGGGTTCGCCTGGAACGACGCCAACGGCAATGGCACCTGGGATCTTCCCGCCGAAGTCGCCGCGGCGGGCTGGACGATCTATCTCGACACCAATCGCGACGGGCAGTTGGATGCCGGCGAGCCGAGCACGATCACCGGCACCGACGGCAGCTATGCGTTCACCGGCCTGACAGCGGGGACCTACACGGTCGCTCAAGTCCCGCAGGCTGGCTGGCAGCAGACCTCGCCCGCCACGACGGGTGCGGCTGTGGTGCGGTCGCTCTCGCAACTCCTGGTATCCGGGGCGGATTCACTCGGATCGACAGTGTTACCGTCCGATCCTGCCTACGCTCCTCCATTGCGGCAGCAGCAGAAGCGATTCGTGCCCAATGACCCCTTGTTCACGAACCAGTGGCACCTTCGAAATACGGGCCAGAGCAGCGGCACCGTGGGCGAGGATGCGCGGGTCGTGGCGGCCTGGGAT
>JBPCTA010000061.1:0-3978 GCA_051006595.1 Pirellulales bacterium | reverse complement strand
TGCCTGCTCGTCCTCGCCGCCCGCCGCATCGGCGAGGACGAGCAGGCAATGCTGGCGTCGGCGCATGCAGCGTGTCAGCAGGCCCGCGACACCAGCTCTTCCGACGACTATTTCCTGCACAACGAGACATTTCATCAAGTCATTTATCGCGCCAGCCACAACGCGTTTCTCGCCGAGCAGGCGATCGGGTTGCAGCGTCGACTACGGCCGTACCGGCGACTGCAACTCCGCATCCGTAACCGGGTCAAGACGTCATTTTCCGAGCACCAAGGCATCGTCGATGCCATTGCCGCGGGTGACGGTGAGCGGGCCGCACAACTGCTTCGCGACCACGTGATCGTGCAAGGAGAGCGGTACGGCGACCTCGTGGCCTCGATCGGGCATATGAAGACCGCCACGACGGCCCCGTCTGGAGTGCCCAGCGGCCGGCGGCCGGCGACGAAGACGGGGGGCCGCCGCGCACAGGTGAGCGGTCGTTCCAAAAATGGCGGCTCAAAGACTGGCGGCTCGCGCAGCCGGCGATGAGTGCAGAGGGATGCGGTTCCATGGGATCGGCAATCGGATGGCGGAGATTGGGCAGCGTCGCCGCGGCGGCGACAGCCCTGTTGGTGATCGACTCCATCGCCGCGATGCCTCCGGGGAGGCCGTTTGTGCCTCAAGCCTCGCTTCAGGTCGAGGTGGCTCCCAAACCGGACAAGCCATTTCAGCCACGGCCGACCACGACGCTCGCCGATCTGCCCTCACTGCCTGTCGATGCCGCGCTTGACCGTTTTGGAGGCCACGCCGCTCACCGCCACCCAGCCACAGGATTTTTCCGCACCGCACAGATCGCGGGCCGCTGGTGGCTGATCGATCCCGACGGGGCGGTTTTCATCAGCCGCGGCATGAACTCGATCACTCCAGTGCGCACCGCCGGCGGCCGCGAGGCGCTCCAGCGGCGGTTCGATTCCGAGCCGCGTTGGGCGACGGCCACCACGACCCAGCTCCGCGATGCGGGATTCAACACCACGGGCGCCTGGTCGAACCATGACCTGCTGGCCAAGGTCGATCAACCGCTCGTCTCCACCAGGCTCTGGGGATTCATGTCGTCCTATGGCAAGAAGCGGGGAGGCACGTTCATGAAGGCGGGCCATGTCGGCTACCCGCACGACTGCCCGTTCATCTTCGACCCAGAGTTTCCGGCATTCTGCAGCGACTATGCTGCGACGCTCGCCGAGGGCCGCGACGATCCCCTCCTACTCGGGCACTTCTCGGATAACGAGATGCCCTGGAGTCGGGCGATGCTCGACAACTATCTCGGTCTTCCCGACACCGATCCGGGCTCTGTGGCGGCCCGGACATGGCTGAGGGAACGTGGTGACGAAGCGTTGGACAGGCCGCTCACCGACGCCGATCGATCCGCATTTCTCGAGTTTGCCATCGACCGTTATCTGGGAATCGTGGCGGCGGCAATCCGGGCTCACGATCCGAATCATCTGTTTCTGGGCGTGCGGCTGCACGAACCCGTCTTCGATCTGCCGGAGGTCTACCGCGCCGCCGGACGACACTGCGACGTGGTCTCGGTCAACTACTACCGCGCCTGGACGCCCGACGTCGAGCAGATGGCCATGTGGGCGCGGGAATCGGGTAAGCCCTTCATGGTGACCGAACATTACGCCAAGGGGGCCGACAGCGGCTTGGGCAACACCAGCGGTGCCGGCTGGCTCGTGAAGACCCAACGAGACCGCGGCGCCTTCTACCAGAACTTCGCCATCGGGCTGCTGGCGTCGCGGCACTGCGTCGGCTGGCATTGGCACCGCTACGCGGACAACGATCCCGACGACACCGCGGTCGATCCCTCCAACCGGGATTCCAACAAGGGCATCGTCTCCGCCCGCTACGAGCCGTGGCCGCCGCTCCTCGAGGAGATGACCGCCCTCAACCTCCGGGTGTACGGCATCATCGGCCTGCTCGACGCACAGGCCGCCCCTGCCGCGGTTACGCCCGCGAAAAAACCTCGGGTGGTCACGTTTCCAGGCGATGTTCGCGTCGAACGTGACGTCGCCTATCTGCCCGCCAACCGGAAGCAGAAAGCCGATCTCTACTTTCCGCTCGAGATGCCGAAGGATCGCAAGTTGCCTGCCGTGATCATCATTCACGGCGGTGGCTTCAACGACGGCGACAAGGATCGTCGCCGCGAAGTGAACATCGGCTCACATCTCGCCCGCCACGGCTACGTGGGGATGAGCATCGACTATCAACTCTGGTCGAAGGGCATCCAGAAGCCGACTTGGCCGCGCTGCCTGCACGACGCCAAACTGGCCGTGCGCTGGCTGCGGACGAATGCCGACCGTCTGGGGGTGGACCCGGATCGGATTGGTGTGATCGGCGGTTCGGCCGGCGGCAATCTCGCGGCCATGCTCGCCGTGACAGGGCCTGAGGATGGCCTCGAGCCGCCGGAAGTCGGCGATGGCTCCACGCGCGTCGCATGTGCCATCGACCTTTATGGCGTGGCGGATCTCCTGGCCTACCACGACATGAAAATGTTTCTGACAACGCGGGAAGAGGATCCCGAGCGGTATCGTCGGGCATCTCCCATCGCGTATTGCACCCCGGGCGATGCCCCCGTGCTCCTGATCCACGGCACGGGCGACGAGGTCGTACCTGTCGAGCAGAGCCAAACATTCGCCGCCGCGCTCACGAAGGGGGGCGTCCAGCACGAATTGATCGTGATCCCCGACGCTCCGCATACCTGCGATCTCGACTACGAGCCGTTCGACGTGAAGGCCGCGGTCTTTCGATTTCTCGACGAGCATCTTCAGGGGCCCCACTGAGACGCGGTTCGCCAGCCGAAAAGTGGCGTGTGTCGGCTCACCGCCTACGATGCATGGAGGCTGTTATTTGGGGGTCTGTGCCCCCTCCGCAGACCCGGCACCGCCGCGTCCCGGAGCGAGAAACAGGGTTTTCCTGAGGTCTTTCAAACTGTATACTGGGGATATTCTTTGGCATACACACATCACGGACGGCCGCCTCAGGCCTGCCGGGAGTGCGCTTGGGGAGTTCGCACGATGAAAAAGCACCACGCTGTCCGAAGGGCCGCATTCACCTTGGTCGAGTTGCTGGTGGTGATCGCGATCATCGCCACCCTGATCGGTCTGCTCCTACCTGCCGTCCAGTCGGCCCGCGAGGCGGCCCGCAGGATGGCCTGCGCGAATAACCTCAAGCAGATCGGGCTGGGGATACTGTCACACGAGAGCGCCACCAAAACGCTGCCTCCCGGTTTCGAATACCTCAATACGAACCGATCGGCGTGGGGATGGGGAGTGTTCATCCTTCCGTACACGGAAAACAAGCAGTTGTTCGACACGCTCAACACGGGCACCAACGAACTCGACTCCTACCTCCCGGCACCTCCCGCCGCGATCAGGGCCGCTCTGCAGACGCCCATCAGCATGTATCGCTGTGCCTCCGACAATGCAACCGCGCTCAACGAACTCTGTGACTTCGGCGACAAGGCCACACTCGCCTCCGGATTTTTTCTTGCCACATCAAACTATGTCGGCAGCGCAGGTGATGGGGCAGCCAACTCGACGGTCACCGCTTCCAACGGACCCATCAACGCCAACGACTCCGGTGGCGCCCTGTTCGGCTTTCGGCCCGTGAACGGCGCCAAACGCGGATTGGCTCTCAAGAAGTTCCCGGACGGCCTGAGCAAGACGCTGCTCGTTGGCGAACGGGCAGGCGCTGTGAGTGCAGACGCTGCCAATCTTGGTCAGGGAAGTCTGGCTGCCACCTGGGCTGGCAATGGCAAGCCAGCGGGCGGGACCACCCGGGCTGGCGCCGGCCGTTGCCTGGCGAGAGTCTCCGGTCCTGCTGCACCCTCGTATTCACCGGGCTATCCCACGGCCGGATCCAGCGGCTGGTATCTCAATGATTTCTCGCCCAGCTCCGGCTCGTTCGGCAAGGGCTTCAGCAGTTGGCACCGCGGCGGTGCCAACT
>JBPCTA010000060.1:0-3627 GCA_051006595.1 Pirellulales bacterium | reverse complement strand
AGTCACGGCGGGCTCTCGCTGCTGTCTCCGCCGCCATGGAGCGATGAATCTCTTCGAGGGTCGTGAATCGATTGACGCGTACGGCCGTTGCCTCCTCACCGGCGGATGCAGACTGGGTGATCCGCTGGGCCAAGCCGTCAGGCCGCGTCGGCACCGGCATCGTCTGCGCGTCTGCGGCAACCACGTGGCCGGCCGCATCGGCTGGGATCACTGCCGGATGGGCCGCTGCCGTGTCGCTCTGCGAGAAATCCCGCGTCGCTGCCAGCAGGTCGACGGCCGCTGTTCCAGTGGGATCCGCGCTGCCCGCACGCATCTCCGATGCCGGAGCGATCTGGGCGATGGCCGAGAGCATCCGGCCAACGGCCAGCGCACTTCCCGGCCGCTGCGCTGGATCCTTGGCAAGAAGACGGTCGATGAGATCGTCGAGTTCCCGCGGAATGTCGGCGACCCGTGTCGAGACCCGAGGCGCGGTTTCCGTCCGCTGTCGCTCGAGCACATCGGTCACCTGGCCGCCTTGAAACGGCGGCCGACCGGTGAGCATCGCAAACATCACCAATCCCAAGGCGTAGAGATCGACCTTGTGATCGGCCGCCCGTCCGGCGGCCTGCTCGGGCGCCATGTATTCGGCCGTACCGACGATCATTCCGGCCATCGTGTGTGTGGCCGATCCGAAGAGCCTCGCGATTCCAAAATCGGCGAGCTTGACCGAGGCATCGGCAGCGGACTCATCAGGGAACAACAGATTGGCGGGCTTGAGGTCGCGATGCACCACCCCGTGGTCGTGGGCCGATTTCAAGGCCCGCGCAATGTCAATCGCCGTATCGACCGTCTCCCGCCATGTGAATCTCCGCCCAGACCGTAGGAGTTGTTCGAGGCTCCTGCCGCGGACGAGTTCCATGGCGAAGTAGGGCTGCCCATCCTCCTCGCCGAATGCCAGGAGCTGAACGATGCATGGATGGCAAAGGCTCTTGAGCGTGTCGATCTCTGCCGCAAACCGCTTTCGCAGGCTGGTGTCGTCGCCGAGATGGGTGGCCAGTGTCTTCACGGCCACGGTCTGGCCGGTCCCAGTGTGAACCGCCTCGTAGACCGCCCCCATGCCGCCGCGGCCCAGCGGGGCTAAAATCGTGTACGGTCCGAGCTGCGTCGGGTGCATGAAGGTGGAGTGTAGTCGCCCCCGAGTGGGAACGGCACCGGCCCCATTTCGGCTGCGGTCGGGTACAACTGGCGGCCCGCGGTGACGGGCCTGACGCAAGCACCCACCGAGACCCCATGGCGACGACACCTCCACTGACGCGGCTCCTGCCCGCCGATACCAACCAGGCGCGGGGCCTGGCCGAATACGCGGTCGACTTCCTGTTTCGCGATCCCCGGCCCGTGGGCGACGCCACGCTCCGGCTCCTGGAACGCTTCCATCTCGACAGCGTCGGCTGTGGCGTTTCGGCCATCGCCGAGGCCGCCAACGCCCCCTCTGTGCTCCGTCGCGAGGCGCTGGCCACGCTGCCTGCGGTGGGGAGCCGTGGCGCGGTCTGCTTCGGGTCGAGCCGACGGTGTCTCGTCGAGCGGGCCGTGGCTGCCAATGCCTCGGCCGTTCGCGAGTGGGATTCCAACGGCACCAACTTCGGCTACGACGCCGCCAAGGGAAGGATTGCAGGCGAGTTCGGCCACAACGACTACTACCCCGTGGCGGTCGCCGCCGCCGGCGAGGCCGGGCTCGATGGCGACATGACGCTGCGGCTGATGCTCCTGATCGACGAGATTCGCGGCCGTCTCGCCGAGGTGTTCGCGTTACGGAAATACGCGATCGATCACGTTCACCATGGCGCCGTGGCCTCGGCCGCCGCCTACACTGCCGCCCTCGGGGGCACCGCCGAGCAGATCGAATCGGCCATCGGCATGGTCGTGGCGCACTACGTGCCCTTTCGGGCGATTCGCGCCGGCCACCAGCTCTCCGACAGCAAGGGAGCCTCGGCCGCCCTCTCCTCAGAGGTTGCCGTGATGAGTAGCCGGCGGGCGCTCGCCGGCTTCGTGGGGCCGCACGATGTCTTCCGCAACCCGCTGGCGATCTATCGGAGGAACGAGCCCTGCCCCGACGGCCAGAGCCCGTTCGATCTCGAACTCGGCCTGGCGGGCGATGCCTTCGCGATTCATGCGATGCACTTCAAACTGGGGCTCTATGAGCATCAGTCGGCCGGGGCGATCCAGTCTTTGGTCGATCTCTTCGCCGCGCATCCGGGGCTCGCACAGAATCTCGATGGCATCCGAAAAATCACGGTGCGGATCTACGAGCCGGCCTATTCGATCATCGCCGACCCCGCCAAGCGGACGCCGACCACGCGGCAGTCGGCTGACCACTCCCTGCCCTTCATTCTGGCAAAAACGCTGCTCAAGGCGCAGTCCGCGACGCAGGCTGGCCGTCCCGCCGACTGGGAGTCGCTGATGCTCCTGCCCGACGACTACGCCGACGACGCAATCCGAGATCCGGCGATTGCGAGCCTCATTGGCCGAATGACGATTGCCCACGGCGGCCGCGAGTTTGACGAGTTGTACCCCGAGGGCATCCCCACGAGCGTCGAGATCGAACATGCCGCGGTCGGCACCGTTGGCGGAAATCTCGTGAAGTATCCGCTGGGCCATGCCCGGGCCGACGCGACACGGACAGCGGCCGTGGTCGATCTCAAGTTTGACCGCCTGGTGGCTGGCGCCGTGGGCGATCCCCGGGCGCTTCGGGAACGAATGAGCCTTTCCGGCCGCAGCGCCGCCCACATCGCGGATCTTTATGCGTTTCCCATTCACGGGTCTGATCCCGGTTGACAAGCCGATCGGGGTGACGTCGCGACGCGTCGTCGACGTGGTGGCCCGCGCGCTGGGCATGGCGGCGGTCGGCCATGCGGGCACCCTCGATCCGCTGGCCTGCGGCGTGGTGGTGGTCTGCATCGGCCACGCCACGAAACTCGTCGATTACGTCCATGCCCTGTCAAAGCACTACACGGCCACGTTTCTGCTGGGCCGGTCGAGCCCCTCCGATGACTTCGAAACGACCATCGAGGAGGAATGCGACCCGCGCCGGCCCACACAGGATGAGATCGAGGCCGGGCTGCCGGCCTTTCGGGGCGCGATCCTGCAGCGACCGTGCGACTACTCGGCCGTGCATGTCGATGGGAAGCGGGCCTATCGGCTGGCCCGCAAGGGCCGGCCTCTCGAGATCGCGGCCAAGCCTGTGCGGATCGACCGGCTGGAGATCACCGGCTACGACTGGCCACGCTTGGGCCTGGAGATCGACTGCTCATCGGGCACGTTCATCCGAGCGATCGGCCGCGATCTCGCCATCGCGCTCGGCACGAAGGCAGTCATGGAATCGCTGGTGCGAACGTCTGTCGGGCCGTTCACCAGGGAATCCGCGTTACCCCTCGACGCCGTCACTCCGGAACGCATCGCCGCTCTGCTGCTCCCGCCCCTGACCGCCGTGCCGACCCTGCCGCGGGTGACGCTCGCGGGTGACGAACTCGACCTCGCGGTCCGTGGCGGACTCGTGTCGTTGCCCGATACCGCGGTCGAAAGCCTCGCCGCGATCGACGAGCAGGAGAGCCTCGTCGGCATTCTCAAGCGGCACGAGTCGGGCAGCTTTCG
>JBPCTA010000059.1:0-4301 GCA_051006595.1 Pirellulales bacterium | reverse complement strand
CCTGCCAACGGCGGCGCGTTTCGGAACGCACAGGTCTGGTCCGTGGCGGATCTGCGGGCCACCTTCACCAGCGGCACGAGCGTGACGCTTGCCCCCTGTTCCGTCAGCGACACCAGTTCCTACTGGTATACGCCCAGTGGCCGGCCCGGCGCGACGGGCAACAAGACCATGGAGGCCTACGTCTACGGGCAGGCCGACGGCACCTACGCCGGTGAGACGGTGCGGTTCAGCGGCAACGTCGCCTCCTACACGCTCCTGAGCGGCTCCGGCCAATGGAATGTGAAGGCGTTTATTCGGGATTTCAACGCCGATTACAGCTCCATGATCGAGTCGCAGGTGCCGATCTCCGACACTGGCGAGTTCACGGTCAGCCTGAGCGCGATCAACGATCCCACGCGGCATGTCCAATGGGGGCTCAAGACCACGGGGCCCAACGTCTGGATCACGGATGTCGCCTCCAAGGGAACCGTGGTGGTCAATGCGTCTTCGATTGCCAGTGCCGAAGGGGGCAAGGTGGACGTCGGCGTGGGAAGAATCACCGTGGCCGGCGGCCTCTCGGCCGTGGAACTCGTGGCTCACATTCGGGCAGGTCGGGGCAACGGATCGTGGACCGGGGTGAATGGGATCACGTCGTCCGCCGTGGCGACGGAGGTGGCCTTGGGTGAGTCACGGGCGATCGGCTGGCTCGCCAAAGGCGACGGCTCGGTTGAGTTCGCCTACGCGGCGGCCGGCGATACCAATCTCGATTGGCAGCTCAACGTGCTCGATGCCGCCTCGATCCTCACGGCCGGCAAGTTCAACTCCGGCCGGCCGGCGACGTGGTCAGAGGGGGATTTCAACTACGATGGCGTCGTCGATATCCATGATGCGGCCGACTTCCTGGCCACCGGTCTCTACGACCAGGGCTCCTACAACCCGTCGTCAGGAGCCGCCAGTGTCGCGGCCGTGCCGGAGCCTTCCGCGCTGTGGCTGGTGATAGCCGGCGGCGTGGGCGTGGTGCTGTTCGGCCGCCGCGGGCCGCGTCACATTCGACACCGGATCAATCCGGCTTCGGCCGTGGGACGAACCACGGATAGATCGCGGGAATCACGAACGCGGTGAGCAGGGTGCTCGTGACGATGCCCCCGATCACGACCGTCGCGAGCGGCCGCTGGATTTCCGCACCCGATGAGGTCGCCATCGCCATCGGCAGGAAACCGAGGCTGGCGACGAGCGCAGTCATCAAGACGGGGCGGATGCGGATCTCGGCGGTCACCAGCGCCGCCTCGCGGGGCGAGAGCCCACCCTCGCGGGCGTGCTCGGCGCCCGCGACCCAGACAAGGCCGTTGAGCACGGCCACGCCGAACAGCGCCACGAACCCGACGCCCGCTGCGATCGAAAAGGGCATGCCGCGGAGCGCCAACGCCGCGATGCCGCCCGAGGCCGCCACCGGTACGGCGAAGAAGATGAGTGATGCCAGTCGCAGCGACTTGAAGCTCGTGTAGAGCAGCATCGCGATCAGTCCGAGCACCACCGGCGTGATCAGCAGGAGCCGCCGGCTCGCGCTCACGAGGTTCTCGAAATCGCCCCCCCAGTCAATCCGGTAGCCCGTCGGCAGCGGCACCTGCTCGCCGATCCGTCGCTGGGCTTCGGCCACGAAGCTCGCGACGTCGCGACCTCGGACATTCGCCGACACGAACGTCCGCCGTCGCGAGTTCTCATGCTCGATGGAAGGAGGGCTTTCCTCAACGCGAATATCGGCCAGCTCGCCGAGCGGCACGGGGCGTCCGCCGGCGGCAGCGACGGGAATCTGAGGGACGAGGTCCTCGTCCTCCCGCCAGATCTGCGGGAACTTCACGATCAGCGGAAACCGTGGGCGGCCCTCGTAAATCACGCCGGTCTGGATGCCGCCCATCGCCGACACTGTCTGCATGACGTCAATCCCATCGATGCCATGGCGGGCGAGCTGATCCTGACGGGCGTTGATCCGCAGTGTTGGCACGTTGGCCTGCCAGTCGGCCCGCACATCGGCGGCACCAGGGATGTCGCGGAGCACGCTCTCGATGTGCTTGCCCAGGGAGCCGAGGGTGTCGATGTTGTCGCCGTAGACGAGCACGGCCACGTCCGCCTTCACGCCGGCAACGAGCTCATCCACCCGCATCTCGATCGGCTGGCTGAAGCCGAAGTTGGCCCCAGGCACGGCGGCCGACAGGGCCTCCGACATCCTCGTCACGAGTGATTCCCGCGTGACGCCCGCCGGCCACTTCGAGTGGGGACGAAGCATCACCCAGACGTCGGTCTGCTGTACGCCCATGATGTCGTTGGCGATCTCGGGACGGCCCGTCTTGCAGAACACCGTGCGCACCTCGGGAAATGCCTCAAGCACGTCCTCGATTCGGGTCGTCAGCGGGATCGAATCCTCGAGCGTCGCACTTGGCAGCCGATTGACCTCCACGAGGAGATCGCCTTCGTCGAGTCGCGGCATGAACTCCGCGCCCAGCTTGAGCGCGACCGGGACGCTTGCCGCCACGAGGCCGGCCGCGATCAGCGAGATGACCACCGGGTGGTAGACCGCGAGCCGCGCGAGCGGCTGGTAGAGCCGGTGAAAGATCCGCATGATCAAGGGCTCATGCTCCTCCTCGCGGGAGAGCACCGTGGCGGCGAGCACCGGCATCAGCGTCAGCGAGATCACAAGGGATCCGAGGAGTGCGAACAGCACGGTGAGCGCCATCGGCCGGAAGAGCTTTCCTTCGGTTCCTTCCAGAAACAGGATCGGCAGGTAGACGATCGCGATGATCAACTCGCCAAACATCGTCGGTCCTCGGACTTCGATCGCCGCCTCTCTGACGATGTCGATCTTGGAGGCCGTCGGCGGAGCCACACCCAGCCGACGGACGCAGTTTTCCACCATGATCACCGAACTGTCGACGACGAGGCCGAAGTCAATCGCTCCCAGGCTCATGAGGCTCGCCGGGATGCCGACCGCCCACATCAGGTTCGCGGCGAAAAGCATCGAGAGCGGAATCGCCAGCGACACGATCAGCCCGGCACGCACGTTGCCGAGCAGCACGAGCAACACGCCGATCACGAACAGTCCGCCTTCGGCGAGGTTGTGGAGCACGGTGTCGAGCGTGCGGGCGATCAGATCCGAGCGGTCGTAGAGAATCTCGAGATCGACGCCGGACGGCAGCGTGCGACGCACCTCCTCCAGCTTCTCCTTGGCGGCGGTGACCACTCGCCGGCTGTTCTCGCCACGCACCATCATCACCATGCCGGTGACGATCTCGCCGTCGCCCCCGCGAGTCGCGGCCCCCTGGCGGGTAAGGGGGCCGATCTGCACGGCTCCGATGTCGCGGATCAGGATCGGCACGCCACCAGCCGGACTCCGGACGATCACCCGCTCGATGTCATCAATGTCACGGAGCAGGGACTCTCCGCGGATGAAGCGCTGCTCGCCATTCTTGACGACGTAGCCTCCTCCCGTGCTGGTGTTGTTGCGGTCGAGGGCGGCGAGCACCTCTCCGAGCGAAATGCCGTGCGACGACATCCGGTCGGGATCGACCTGCACCTGATAACTCTTGGCGAAGCCGCCGTGGCTGTTGATATCGGTGACGCCCGACACGGTCCGCATCACCGGGGCGATGTCCCATTCGAGGATGCTGCGGAGATCCATCAGGCTGCGGCCCGGTCCCTTGACCTGAAACTGCAGGATCTCGCCGAGCGCAGTGCTCAGGGAGCCAAGCTGTGGATCGGCATCAGGCAAGGAGATGCCCCCGCGGGCCGCCGGAAGCCGTTCGGCTACGAGCTGTCGCGCCCGCATGATGTCGGTGCCCTCCCGGAAGACGATCGTCACCGACGAGATGCCGAGCCGCGAGACGCTGCGGAGTTCCTCCACGTCGGGGAGCCCGCTCATCGCAAGCTCCACGGGATACGTGATCAGCCGCTCCACCTCGAGCGGAGGCAGGGTGCCGGCCTCGGTGACGACCTGCACCTGAACGTTGACGAGGTCGGGCACCGCATCGACGGGAATCTGCGTGGCGGCATAGAGCCCCCCGAGCGCCATCAGCACGAACATCGCGACGACGAGCGCCCGGTTCGACAGCGACCAATCAATGAGGCCAGACAGCACGCACGCACTCCCACCGGAAATGAGAAGTCGATCCGCTCGGTCAGCCTTCGTCCTCGAGCAGCAGTTCGCTCTTCAGGAGAAAGGCGCCCTTGGCCACGATCTGCTGGCCGACCTCGAGCCCGCGTTTCACCTCGACGAAGTCGTCGGTTTCGATTCCGGCCTCGATATCGATCCGCCGGAACTCATCCTTGCC
>JBPCTA010000058.1:0-2863 GCA_051006595.1 Pirellulales bacterium | reverse complement strand
GGAAGGGGAGCGAACGGTTATTCATGAGGTGGCTTCTTGCAGCAGTGAGGGGAGATCGGTCGCAACGTCGATGCCGTCGGGTCGCCAGTCGATCACTTCGAGTTCGGCGGTGCGGCGGCCGCGAAACTCGTTGATCTTCGGCCGGAAGGCGATGTGGAAGGGCTGGCCCGGTGGTGGCAGGTGAGGCAGCCATTCACCGCCACCGAAGGCGACGCCACGGACCCGCGCGGCATGCTGCCGCAGCTGAAGCTGGAGGGTCTTGCCCGACTGGCCGATCGGCTTGGCCGGTTCGGCGAGCGTGACGCCAGAGGCGCAGAACAGCGGTCGCCGGTTGCCCTCGCCGAACGGGGCGAGCCTCTCGAGTTGCTCCACCGTGTCGAGCGTGATCGCGGTGAGCGACGTCTCGCCGTCGAGCGTGAGCTGGGCCCGCCTGAGCGACTCCGGCATCCGGGCCTCGACGGCCGCCAGAAACGCCCGGCGAAAGTCGTCAATCTTCGCGTCGTCCACCTGCAGCCCCGCTGCCGCCGCATGGCCGCCGCAGCCGAGCAGGTGGTCGCTGCAGGCCTTGAGGGCCTCGAGCACGTCGAAGCCAGGCACGCTTCGCACGCTGCCCACCGCGGGTCCGCCCTGGAGCGGGTCGCGGGCGATCATCACCACCGGCCGGTGCCAGCGGTCGGCCAGCCGGCCCGCCACAATCCCCACCACGCCCTTGTGCCAGCCGCGGTCGGCGAGCACGACCGCGGCGTCGGCTTCGGGATCGAAGCACTCCTTCGCCTGCTTCGCCGCGGCCAGCTGGAGGCTTCGCTCCTCCGACTCCCGCTGGGCATTGAGCTCGTGGAGGTAGTCGGCGAGCTGGCTGCCGCGGGCCGCGTCGTCGGTGACGAGAAGCTCGATGCCGTGGGCTGCGGTCGCCATCCGCCCGGCGGCGTTGAGCCGGGGACCGAGCTTGAAGGCCACGTGCTCGCTGTCGATCCGCGAGGCGTCGGCGAGGCCGGTGATCTCGATGAGCCGCGCGAGACCGGGGCCGCCGCGACTGCGGAGGTTATCGAGGCCATGCTTCACGAGGAGCCGATTCTCGTCGATCAGCGGCATCACATCGGTCACGGTGCCGAAGGCCGCCAGCCCGATCGCCCGCAGCAGGGCCTCGCGGAGCCGCGGCGTGACGCGGTTTGACCCACTCGCCCGCGTGGCGATCGCCCAGGCGAGTTTGAAGGCCACGCCGGCGCCACAGAGGCCGCCAAAGGGATAAACGGTGCCGGGAAGCCGCGGATGCACGACCGCGTCGGCGGCGGGAACCTCGTCGCCCACCGTGTGGTGGTCGGTGACGATGAGTTCGAGACCGAGGTCGCGTGCCTGCCTTGCCTCCGCCACGCCGGTGATGCCGCAGTCGACGGTCACCACGAGGTTCGTGCCCTGGGCGGCGAGCGTGGCGAGGGCCTCACTGTTGAGGCCGTAGCCTTCCGCCTGCCGCGAGGGCACGTACCAGCCGGGCTTGGCGTCGAGCGCTTCCAGCACGCCGACGAGGATCGCCGTGGCGCACATGCCGTCGGCGTCGTAGTCGCCGTAGATCGTGATCTTCCGGCCTGCCTTCACTGCGGCCAGGATGCGGTCGGCCGCCTCCGGCACGCCGGGGAGCGTCTCGGGATCGCGGAGGTCTGCGAGCGTGCCTGAGAGGAACGACTTCACCGCGGCCGAATCGGTCACGCCGCGGGCGACGAGCAGGCTGGCGAGGATGCTCGATACTCCCGCCGATCGCTCGAGAGCGGCGACGGCCGCGCGGTCGTGGGAGCGGATGTGCCAGCGCTTCGGCATCGGGAGTCCTTTCCACGGATTCGGGCCGCCGCAGCCGGCCGAAAAGACCCAGTATAGGACTGCCGATCGGACCGTCGGAAAACCGGCCGATGCCGACCGGGAATCGCTATAGTAGCGGGCCTTTCCCCGGAGTACTCCCATGCCGGTTGTCGACGTTCCGCTGCCGCCCCTTGCCGCGAAACCCAAACGCGGCGACGTGCCCAAGGACCAGGTGCTCTGCGAACACTGCACCGCCAAATGCTGCCGCTACTTCGCCCTCCCGCTGGAGACGCCGACCACGCGGGAAGAGTTCGAATACATCCGCTGGTTTCTTCTTCACGAGCATGCCACCGTCTTCACCGAGGAGGGTGACTGGTACGTCTGCGTGCACACCGTCTGCAAGCACCTCGGCGCCGACCACCGCTGCGGCATCTACGAGACCCGCCCGCAGATCTGCCGCGAATACACCACGAAAGACTGCGAGTACGAGGACGACTGGGTCTACGACCAGTTCTTCGAGACCTGCGAGCAGGTGGAGGAATACATGGACGCCGTGCTCGGGCCCGGCGGAGAGCACGTGGGCGACGGCCGAAAAAAGAAAAACCGCGCGGTGTCGATCCGCAGCCCGAAGCCGCCCCTTCTGCCGATCGTGTCATGATCGAGCCCCGCACGCTCAAGGGATTTCGCGATCACCTGCCAGCGCAGGCACTCGCCCGTGAGCGGGTGCTGGAGATCGCCCGGCGCGTTTACCGGTCGTACGGCTTTGCGCCGATCGACACGCCGGCGCTCGAATACCTCGAGATTCTCACCGGCAAGGGGAGCGACGAGACCGACAAGCAGCTCTACCGCTTCCAGGACCACGGCGGCCGCGACGTCGGCCTGCGGTTCGATCTCACCGTGCCCTTCGCCAGGTTCGCCGCCCAGCACATGCACGATCTCGGCCTGCCCTTCAAGCGCTACCACATGGCGGCTGTCTGGCGGGGCGAGAACACGCAGCGGGGCCGCTACCGCGAGTTCATGCAGTGCGACTTCGACACGATCGGCACCACGAGCCCGGTGGCCGATCTGGAGA
>JBPCTA010000057.1:0-8780 GCA_051006595.1 Pirellulales bacterium | reverse complement strand
GAGGCCCTTGATCGACGGCAGCCCGTTCTCGAAATACGGGGGCACGATGATCGTCTCCTGCCCGATCGCCTTGGAGTGCTGGTAGTGGATCGTGATCAGGCCGAGCACGATCGAGATCAGGAAAAACGGGATCGCCCGCACGAGGTCGCGGACGGTGACCTCGCCCCGCTTCCACCAGGCATAGAGCAGGATCACCACCGGCATCGCCACCACGGACGTCTTGGCGAGCATCGAGAGCAGGAAGAGGACG
Organism: Pirellulales bacterium; assembly: GCA_051006595.1. Classification (GTDB taxonomy): domain Bacteria; phylum Planctomycetota; class Planctomycetia; order Pirellulales; family UBA1268; genus QWPN01. The sequence goes on along the minus strand of JBPCTA010000057.1, from coordinate 8,530 downwards.
ACCGCGAGTCCGTAGTGAAACCACTTCCCGTCGTCGTCTTCGGCCGCGTCGTCGAACTTCACGTAGCTGATGGCCGAGAGCAGGAACAGCGGCAGTGAGAGCGTGTTCTTGAGCTCCGACACCCAGGCCACGCTCTCCACACAGACCGGGTGCACGGCGAAGAGCAAACCGCCGAACCAGGCGCCGGGGATCTTCATCACCGCGAAGAGCCGCCAGACAAGGAGCGAGCCGATGGCGTGCAACACGACGCTCGTCATGTGGAAGCCGGTGGGCCAGGGCACCGCCGGCCCGCCGGGCTGCACAGGACCTCCCGTCCGCGGATCCATCTGAAAGAACGGCCACTGTGCCCAGAGGGCGGTGTAACTCAGGGGAAAGTAGTCGGCGCCGTCCGGACTGAACCAGAGCTTTGCGAGGGTGCCTGCGTCGTCCCTGGGAACGCTGGGGTCGGGAGAGACGCGGTGCTGGACGGTGAGATTGGCGGTGAGGAGCTGGTCGTCGTCCCAGAGCCAGTCGGCGTGGTGGACCGGATGGCAGACCGGAGAATAGACCCAGAAACACGCCAGCACGATCACCGCCGCCTGGATCAGCCACTCCTGCCAGCGGGCGGACGTTTCGGCCGACGCTGCCGCCCCTGTTGTGACGCCGGGGGACATTCCCGGACGACCGGGGGTCTGCCTGGAACGATAGGTCTCGCGGGGAGTAGCCATGCGACGTGCGCGACCTGGTCGGGAATCATGCGGCGGAAAACGACCGCCGAACGCAGCCTATGCTCCGATTCCTGCGGAAACAATGACGTGCTCCGGGCCGGCGGGCCGAGCCCTGCCACCACGCAAACGCTTGACTCGGACGACACCCCGCACTAGAAATGCAACCGTGTTGCAACTGATCGTCATGCCGAAACGGTCCCACCGACCCCGCCGCTGCGGGTCGATCGGCGGTTTCACGCTCGTGGAACTGCTGGTTGTGATCGCGATCATCGCGACCCTCATCGGCCTCCTGCTGCCGGCCGTGCAGGGCGCCCGCGAGGCGGCCCGGCGGACAGCCTGCAGCAGCTCCGCCCGGCAGCTGGGCCTCGCGCTCCTCCATGCCCACGACCATCTGGGGCGATTTCCCGCTGGCTGGTCGGGGACGTCGCAGACGCGGACCCCGCCCGAAGCCGAAGACGAACTGCCCGGCTGGGGATGGTCGGCCCGACTCCTCCCGCAGATCGAGGAGCAGGCTTTGTACGACTCGATCGACTTCACCCGCGCCGTGTTCGATCCGGCTAACCCCGACCTCCACGCCCAAGTCCGCCGCCAGCCGGTGCGGGCGTTCCTCTGCCCGTCGGACGTGCCGGGGCTGTCTGACACGTCGCCCGGTGTGTTCGGCATCGGCCGCGACGATGGCGGCGACGAGGAACTGCCGCATCCAGTCGACGGCCCCGAACTCGGTGTGGTCTGCGAGGTTGGCAAGACGAACTACGTCGGCTGCTTCGGCTGGCAGCACGAGGTCGAGGACGAGCCGACCGCCGGCGATGGCATGTTCTTCCGGAACAGCCGCGTGGCGATCCGCCAGGTGACCGATGGGATGAGCCGGACGATCATGGTCGGTGAGCGGAGCTCACGGATGGGCTCGAGTTCCTGGCCGGGCGTGATCGTCGACTCGAAGGCCATGCGGGCCAGGGTGGTGGCCTCGGGCGACCATGTGCCCAACAACAAGACGGCCGGACACTTCGACGACTTTTCCAGCGGGCACCCCACCGGCGTGAACTTCGTATTTGGCGACGCCTCGACCCGGTTCATCGGCGACGACATCGACGAGGATGTGTTTCACGCCCTCTGCACCCGGGCCGGCGGCGAGTCGGCCTCCCCGCCCCGCTAAAAAGCGGTTTTTCGCGGCTGCCGGCCGGGCCGGTTATCCGTTCCGGCGGGCAACGGTTGAAGTCTTAGAAGCGGCAAAAGTCTGCCGCCCACCGGGAGACTCGCCATGATCGCACCCGCCATGACTGCCCCGAGAGCCCCCCGCGCCGGCCGCGCGAAGCCTGCAAACGACGGGCCTCGGTCGCGCTGCCGAAAGGACGCCTGGTCCCGCGAGGAGCGCATGCGGCGGCGGGAATCGCTCTTCAACCGGGTGATCGACTACATCCCCTGCCGGGAGTTTCTTCGGGCCAATGCCGAAGCGGCAGCCTCGACTCCTCCTGCCGACGCCGCGGTGCCGCTCGAGGGCCGCGGCGGGCCGCCCGCTGACGCCAAAGGTCTCACTCCGTATCTCGCCAGCCTCTACCAGACACGGCTGCTCTCCAAGGACGAAGAGCAGTATTACTTCCGCCGCATGAACTGGCTGAAGTTTCGCGCTGCCACGTCCCGCGGCCGGCTCGATCGTCGCAGGGCGACTCAGCGGCAGATCGAGCAGATCGAGGGCTGGCTGACCGAAGCGGAGACGGTGAAGGCGATCCTGATCACCGCCAACCTCAGGCTGGTCGTCTCGATCGCGAAGAAGTTCATCGATGCCTCGTGGTCGTTTGACGAACTCGTCAGCGAGGGCAACATTGCCCTGATGCGGGCGGTGGAGAAGTTCAACTTCGCCCTCGGCAACCGATTCAGCACCTACGCCACGTACGCCATCCAGCGGCACTTCTTCCGGCTCTCGCATCGCGGCCGACAGTTCCGGAAGCGGTTCGTGACCGACGACGAGGCCCTCCGCGGTCGCCCCGATGACGAGCCGACTCACGACTATTGCTCTCCGGAGCAGCTCGACGTGCTCAAGGGGCTATTCGGGGGATTTCTCCGCCAGCTCGAGCCGAGGGAGCGAAAAATCGTGGTGGCCAGGTTTGGGTTCGACGGCAAGCCGCCCCGGACGTTCCGGGAACTCGGCAGCCAGATGGGGGTCTGCAAGGAACGAATCCGTCAGATCCAGACCCGGGCCATGGACAAACTCCGCGAACTGGCGGCAGAGGCCCGTCTGGAGCAGACGGTCGGCGACTGGCTCTGAGCCGCTGATTCCGGCTTGCGACCGGTTTCAACGATCCCTATCCTCCCCGCCCCGCCCGGATTCCGCGCGGCTGCTCCAGGGAGGACCGACGATGTCGATCACGCTTGAACAACTGGCGTCGCTAGTCGGCGGCGCGATCGTGGGCGGCGGGGCAACGCCGCCACTCGTGGCCGGGGCCGCCACACTCGAAACCGCGACGTCCACCGACGTCACGCTCGTTGATGCCGCCGACAAACTCCATCTGCTCGGCCGTAGCCGGGCCGCGGTGGTGATCGTGCCCGCAGGCAGCGGCCCGCTCGATCGGCCCTCCATCGAGGTCGCCGACGTCCACGCCGCCTTCGCGGCCGCGATCACGGCGTTTCGCCCCCCACGCCAGGCATCACGGACCGGTGTCAGCCCCCAGGCGGTGGTCGACCCTTCCGCCCGACTGGCAGCCGACGTCGACGTGCACGCGTTCGCAACCGTCGGACCCGACGTCGAAATCGCCGCGGGTGCCACGATCCATTCTGGCGCGCGGGTCATGGCGGGGAGCAGGATCGGCGCCGGGAGCACGATCTTCCCCAACGCGGTGCTCTACGAAAACACGATCGTCGGGAGCCGCTGCCTCGTCCATGCGGGGGCTGTACTCGGCGGCTACGGCTTCGGCTACAAGCCGGGGCCCGACGGCTACGCGCTCTCGGCCCAGCTCGGCTGGGTGGAACTCGCAGACGATGTCGAGATCGGTGCCAACACCACGATCGACCGGGGCACGTACGGCGCGACGATGATCGGCCGGGGCACCAAGATCGACAACCTCGTGATGATCGCCCACAACTGCCGGATCGGGCAGCACGCGATGATCTGTTCGCAGGTGGGCGTGGCCGGGAGCACGACGACGGGCGACTGGGTGGTGATGGCGGGCCAGGTGGGCGTCCGCGACCATGTCCACATCGGCGACAAGGCGGTGCTCGGCGCCCGATCGGGCGTGTCAAACGACATCGAACCCGGCAAGATCGTCCTCGGTGAGCCGGCGATCGACCTCCGCGAGCGGAAGTTGCAGCTGGCGGCGGTGTCAAAGCTGCCCGATATGCGCCGCGAACTCAAGCAGCTGGCGGCACGGGTGGCGGGACTCGAGGGCAGCGGCGGCGTGGGAGCCGCCGACGCCGCCTGAAGAGGTTCCCCATGCCCGCTCCGCACTCCACCGATACCTACCCGCTCGACGGCGAGACGATCGGCATCCTCGCCGGCTGGGGTCGGTATCCCGTGGTGGTCGCCGAGGCGATCCGTAGCCGTGGCGGCCGCACGGCGATCCTGGCCATCCGCGACCATGCCGATGCCGCCCTCGAACCGCTTGCCGACGTCCATGGTCACGTCGGTGTCGCCGAACTCGGCAAGGCTGTCGCGTTCTTCCGTGCCGCGGGTGCCGAACGGGCCACGATGGCGGGGAAGATTCACAAGTCGAAGATCTTCGCCCGCGGTGCCTGGCTCCGACACCTGCCCGACATGACGGGCCTCGCGACCTTCTGGCCGCACTTCGTGAGCCGGCGCCGCGACAACCGCGACGACTCGCTCCTTGGGGCGATCGCCGCCACATTCGATGCCAGCGGCGTGACGATCTGCCCGGCCACCGAGTTCGCCCCCGAGCTCCTGGCCCGCGACGGAGTGCTCGCCGGCCCGCCGCCCGCGCCGCGGCAGCTGGCCGACGTCGCCTTCGGCTGGAGGCTCGCGAAGGAACTCGGCCGGCTCGACATCGGTCAGACCGTCGTGGTGAAAGACCTCGCGCCTCTGGCCCTGGAGGCCATCGAGGGGACCGACGAGTGCATCCGCCGCGCCGGTCGGCTCTGCCCCTCCGGCGGCATGACGGTGGTGAAGGTGGCGAAGCCGCAGCAGGATCTGCGGTTCGACATGCCGACGGTCGGCGTGGGCACGCTCGAGTCGCTGGCGGCCGCCGGCGCGACCACGCTGGCGATCGAAGCCGGACGGACGATCCTGATCGATGAGGCCGACATCTTTGCCGCGGCCTCCCGGCTTGGCGTCTCGCTGGTGGCCTGTCACGACGTGGATGGCGTGCCGCTGGCCGACGGCGTCACGGTCGCGGCCTGAAGACCCCCGGCCAGCGGCCATCTATACTCGTCGGCATGTCCGCCCGCCGCGTCCTCGCCGTGCTCGCCGTGACCGGGACGTTTCTCGGGGTGTCGGTGTCGCCAGGACAGTCCAGCGATTTCGGCGCGACCGCTGGCCGCCCGCCAGCGATCGACGCCGCCATCGATCGCACGATTGCAGTCCCGCCCGCCGCCACTCATCACCTTGGCCGGGAGATCGCCCAGACGATGCACTTCACCGGCGCGCCCTGGCTCATGCGAGAGAGCCGGCAGCGAGAAGAGGACTGCCGGCTCCTCCTCGAGGCACTCAACGTGAGGCCCGGCCAGACGATCTGCGATCTCGGATGCGGCAACGGCTTCTACACGCTGGAACTCGCCCGCCGAGTCGGCCCCACCGGCATCGTGTACGCCGTCGACATCCAGCCCGAGATGCTGCGGATGCTCGCGGAGTCTGCCGGACGGGAGGGGCTCTCGAACATCCGGCCAGTACTCGGCACCGCGATCGATCCGCGGCTCCCACCGGCGGCCGTCGACCTCTGCCTCTGCGTCGACGTCTACCACGAGTTCTCGCACCCCGAGACGATGCTCGCGCGGGTTCGCGCAAGCCTCGCTGCGGACGGGCTCCTGGCACTCGTCGAGTTTCGCGGCGAGGATCCCGCCGTGCCGATCAAGCCACTCCACAAGATGACCAAGGAGCAGATCCGCCGGGAGTTTGAGCCGGCTGGATACCAGGTGGCCCGGGAGTTCGACCGACTCCCCTGGCAGCACCTGGTCTTTCTGGCGGCTCGGCCTGCAGACAGCGGTATTTCGGCGGAAAAACGCTGAGTTCACCCCCCTTTCAGACCGGCCGGGGTCGGGTTGTGACGAAAAAACCGCCGTGTTGCATTTCGGTTTCTCCAGGAGGATACTAAAGCCGTGACAGCTATGGCCCCCACTGGGTCTGGCTCTCCGATCCCCGTGGTGACGATCGATGGCGATTCGCCCCTCGAGTTTTGCGTCGGCTGATTCCGCGGTGCGGGATCCACGTGGTGGGTCTCTCGATCCCGCGGTGGTCGTCGACTCGGCAAGTGGCGGCCGCATCTCCGGGGGGCCTGAGTCGACCAACTGGGTGCTGGGGTCGAGCGCCGCCATGCGGCGGATCGCGAAATCGATCGAGCGGGCTGCCGAGGTCGAGTGCACGGTCCTCGTCTGCGGCGAAACCGGAACCGGCAAGGAACTCTGGGCCCGCCTCCTCCATCGCAGCGGCCCGCGCCGCAACAAGGCCTTCATTCCGGTCAACTGCGCCGCCCTCACCCCCTCGCTCGCCGAGAGCCAACTCTTCGGCCACGAGAAGGGTGCTTTCACCGGCGCGAACGGTCGGTCGCTCGGCATCTTTCGCGCCGCCGAAGGCGGCATGGTGTTCCTCGACGAGATCGGCGAGATGCAGCCGGAGCTGCAGGCAAAACTGCTCCGCGTTCTGCAGCAGCGGGAAGTGCTGCCGGTGGGCGCCAACGAGCCGGAACCGATCGACGTCCAGATCGTCGCGGCGACCAATCGCGACCTCGAGAAAGAGGTGGAAAAGGGCACCTTCCGCGAGGATCTCTACTACCGCCTCAACATGATTGAGCTGCGGGTGCCGTCGCTTCGTGAGCGGGCCGAAGACATTCCGACGTACATCGAGTTCTTTGCAGCCAAGTTCGCCGAGCGGTATCGGCTTCCCAAGTGGTCGCCTTCCGCCGAGGCCCTCGCCGAGTTCTGCGCGTTCGAGTGGCCGGGCAATGTCCGGCAACTCGAGCACGTCATCGAGCAGGCCTACGTCCTGCAGATGGAACCGAAGGTGCCGGCGAAGAAGACATCAGCCGATGGTGCCGTGACGGCCGTCGCCGGCTCGGGACGGCTCCCCAGCCTCGACCTGGCCAAGTTGCGTGAGCAGGCGATCCGCGAAGCGCTCCAGGTGACCCGTGGCCACAAGGCCAACGCCGCCAAACTGCTGGGCGTCCATGCCAACACGATGACCCGCCTCCTCAAGGAGATTGAGGGTGGCGAGGCGGCGGCTGGCGACGAGCCGGCGGCCTGATCCGCTGCGGCTGCCGAGCTCAGGGCAGCCGACAAGAGCCGTCGTTGCAGCTGCCCGCGAGACGGTAGCGGTTGCGAGCGACCAGGCGGTAGAGCCAGGTCCAGAGTGGCATGCTCCCCGGCAGGTGCAGCGGGATCGCGAGCGGCCAGAGGGCCACCAGTCGGCAGGAGAGATGGCGAACGGCGGCCGCACCCCGCCAGACGCGGCCCCGGGTGTCGACCACCACCATCTCCTCCATCAGTTCATCTGGTGGGAGTTCGGGGTAATCCTGGGGCAGATCGGGGTCGTGGAGTGACCGAAACGCCAGCCGATGGAAGACATCGAGCCGCCGCAGCAGGGCGATCTGCCCCCGGCAGAACCTGCATTGGCCGTCATAGATGACGGTATCCCGCGGCGAAGATGCTCCCGGGGGAGCCGGTGCGAGGGATGGGTTCATTGGGTGTGGCCGCCGTCTGCCTCCAAGGGTATGAACCGCTCGGGCCGGGCGAAACCAACCGCGGGCCTGAAACCAGGGTCCCGGCCTCAGATGTGGCCGCGGTGCTCGCCAGCCGATCGGATGTGGAGGTTGCCGAAGTGGAGGATCGTCGCCGCGCCGATGGACAACAGGGTCCATGGTGCCCAGTCGGGCGCCGTCAGCGTCTTCGCGGGGCCGCTGCCGTCGATCGGCACAACCACGGCCGAATCAACCAGCAGCATTTCGAACCCTAGGACGCAGGAGAAGATGCCCGCCGCCAGGACAGCACTTTTCATCATCGTTGCAGTTCTCGGTTCACCCGCACCGCCGAGCCAGAGCGCCGGCCTTCGACACCCTCCTTCGCTCGGATCGACACGCCGGCGGGGATTCCATGAGCGGCCGGGCCATCCGGGCAGGATGGAACGATCGTGACGACTCCACGGGCGCGGGCCCCGAAGAGCATCCGGACCGTCAGCCTTCCACCGCCGCCGCGGTATCGCCGTGGTCGGCAGGCGGGGCTCGCGGCGGCCGCCGATCGCTGTCGGTGCCGGGCACCAGCTGCGGAGCGCCGGTCGAGGCCTCGACGATGTCCTTCAGTTCGCTGCCGTCGATCACCTCGCACTCCATGAGCCGCTTCGTCACCGCCTCGAGGGCGACCCGGCGGGTCTCGATGATCCGCCGCACCTTCGCCATCCCCTCGTCGATGATCCGGCGCACCTCCTCGTCGATCTCCCGGGCGGTCTGCTCGCTATGGCTCCGGGCCGCGGGCAGGTCGGCACCGGCCGCGGCGAGGAATGGCGACCTCGGGCTCTCGCGGTGGGTCACCCGCCCAAGCCGGCTCATGCCGTAATCCATGACCATCGAACGGGCGATCGCGCTGGCCCGTTCGAGGTCGTTCTGGGCACCGGTGGAGACGTCGTCGTAGACCGTCTCTTCGGCGATCGTGCCGGCGAGCAGCACCTGGATCCG
>JBPCTA010000056.1:0-2553 GCA_051006595.1 Pirellulales bacterium | reverse complement strand
ACCTATAGGGACGTCCTGGAGCGTATCTGGATTCTGGATCCGATCGAGGCTTGGCTCCCGAACCGCAACCATCTGCGAACGCTCACGGCGCGGCCCAGGCATCATCTCGCGGATCCGGCACTCGCCGCCCGACTGCTCGGCATCGATGCCGATGCACTCCTGCAAGGGCAGGCGGGAGGTCGATCTGATCGTGGTTCGCGACGACCACCGAATCGTCGCAATCGAGGTGAAGTTGTCGCAATCGGTCGGTGACGAAGACGTTCGTCACCTCCGCTGGCTCGCCGACAGGATTGGCGACGACCTGCTCGACGCCGTCGTAGTGACAACGGGCAGAGAAGCCTACCGCCGAGCCGACGGGATCGCCGTCGTGCCAGAAGTATTGCTCGGTGCCTGAACCCTCACGCTGATCGCCGACATTCCCGAGAGCCAGCGCCATCCACGATCGCTACCGGGCGCCGGGCTTCCAGTTGGGTCCGTAGCCACGCCGGATGAGCCACGCGGTAATCACCGGGTATGGGGGGCCCGGGTTGTAGACGAGGAAACTGTTGCCCTTGAACGAGAGGCCGGTCGTCAGCCCGTAATAGGGCTGGAGCGACGGGTCGTAGAACAGCGGGTTGTTGGGCCAGTTCGCCAGGTTCGGGTAGTTGCCCGTCCCCGGGGCCGATATCGGGAACGGAAACTCCGTGCCGGCCCAGCGGTTCTCCCAGATGTTGTCGCGATAGCGGATGTTGCCCGCCGTGATGCAGCCGCCGATCTCGCTGCCGTACGGCGTCCCGTTGACGAGAGGTAAGAAGGAGTACGGTCCCGATGAGAAGTTCACGTTGAGGCGATCGAACAGGCTGAAGTCGGCCCCCATCCAGAATTCGCCGCGCGGGTTGTCGTACTGCAGGTTGTCCTTCACGATCACCCAGCGGGTGCCGCCGTCGGTGTAGATGATGTTGCTGCCGGCGAGCGGCCGCTTGCCGTACATCTGGTTGCCCTGGATCAGCGTGGCGTCGGCCCAGCCGCGGCCCTGATAGCCGGAGGTGTAGATCGCGCCGCCGTCGTAGACCTGGGTGAGGAAGTTCGTGATCACGTTGCCGATCACGCGGGTGCCGCGAAGCGCGGTGGGCACGCCCAGGGCGGTCGGCAGCCAGCCGCCGGTGGTGCTGTTGGGTATCCCCGGGAACCGGGGGTTGTCGATCATCCCCCAGCCCCAGCCGATCTGCATTCCGGACCACGACGTGTCACTGATCAGGTTGTTCTCGATCCGCGTGTTCCGGGCGAATCCCACAAAGATCCCGGCGGCATCGACGTAGTCCTCGCCGGTTCCCGTGATCGTGTTCTGGAGGATCGCCACGTCGCGGACCTCGGCCCGCGGATCGTTGGGGAAGGCGTCGGTGCCCAGGACGGTGATTCGTCGATCGGCGTCGATCACCCACTTGGACTGCGTCGTCAGTGGATTGATCGTCGGATCGACCCGGCACCACGAGGCGCCGCCGACGGTGACGGCGGCCGACGAGATCCCGGAGAACGTGTTGTCGACCACGCGGGCCGACTGCACGCCCGTGCCGAGCTGCAGCCCCACGCCGCCGAGGTTGCGGAACAGGTTGCCGCGAAATGCGACGTTGCGGGCGAACGACACGGCCACGTTGCCGGGCGTGGCCTTCGTGAACTGGCTGTGGCCGTTGGTGTTGGGCTTGTTGAGGTAGTCGCCGGTGACGGGATTCCTTCCCGCGTCCACGATCACGCTCGCCTGGTCGGGCACGTAGCCGGCGCCGTAACTCGGGTCGAGCCAGGTGGCGCCCGAAAACGTGATCCTCTGGAAGGCGAGGTTCTTCACGGGATTGGCGGCCGTGCCCCGCACCTGCAGCAGCGACTCGGCGACCGGGATCTCGATGCGCTTCAGATTGGGATCCACAGACTGGGCACAGACGACGTACAGGCTCTTGCCGACGCGGTCGTAGTACCACTCGTTTGTCTGGTCGAGGAACCTGTAGGAGTTGACGAACTGCGTGATCCGCCAGGGGTTCCAGATGGCCGGCTCCAGCGGCTCGAGCGGCGGCGCTCCCGGAGGGGCCGGCTGCCCGGGGATGACGGTCGCGGGAGCCACCCCAAGCGACGCGGTCCGCCACGGCTCCGCCTGCATCTTGATAAGGCCCACCGCCACCTCGGTGGGATGGGGACCGGAAAAGTCGACGACCTGCCGCGGGTCAAAGCCACCGATCGACTGCACGGGCATGCGGAACTCCCGCCACTGCATCCGCCCGACCGCCTCGATCTCCTGCTGCCGCAGCCCGGGCAAATCAGGGACTCCCGGGACGTCGCCCCATGTGGTTGGATCCCGCCAGTCCGCGGCATTCGGGTTGTTGGGGTCCAAGGGGTTGGAATAGACGATGCCGTTGACGGGGGTCGTCGTGCCCAGGAATGAGTACTGGCCGATGAGCGGCCGGAAGCCGTAGGGATACTGGGGGAGAAGATCTTCGGGCATCGCCGACGGCATCGTTTCGGCGATCGTGCCGCGGACGCCGTCAATATAAAGCTGTCGGGCGCGGAACTCGGGCAGTCCCGAAA
>JBPCTA010000055.1:0-8853 GCA_051006595.1 Pirellulales bacterium | reverse complement strand
CGGGCTGGCTTCCCGCTGCGACCATCGAGGCTGGCCGTATTGCGGCCCAGCAGTACCTCCGTACGGATGGACGGCTGTTCGTGCGCGTGTTTCCCCACAAGTCGATCACGTCGATCCCGCTCGAGACCCGCATGGGTAAGGGCAAGGGTGAGCCAGAGTATTGGGCCGCGGTGATCAAGCCGGGCATGATTCTCTATGAGATCGGTGGTGTGACCGAGGATGCGGCGCGGATGTGCCTCGCTCGGCTGGCCCACAAGATGCCGGTTCGGGTGCGGTTTGTGAAGCGGCGGGTGATGTAGTCGGAGCAGGATACGGGCTGGGACTAAGGTAGAGCGACTCAGGAACCTGACAGATGGCCAAGGCCAAAGAAATCCGAGACATGGGCGACGAGCAGATTCGTCTCGTCTGGAAGGACGCGGCGGAAACGCTCTTTCGTCTTCGCATTCAGGCACAGACGGAAAAGCTTGCTGCGCCCACGGAGATGAAGAAGCATCGGCGGACCATTGCTCGATGCCAGACGATTCTGTCGCAGCGCGGCACGCTGGTTCTGTCCGGCCCGTCCGGGCTGGAGGGGGCGGTGCCCGGCCCATCCGGCCAGGCGGATGCGAGTCCGCGTCACGAGAAGCATGCCAAGAAGCACCATCCCAGCGGACGAGCGAAGTTGAAGCCGCCAGGCAAGGAAGGCATTGCTCCCAAGCGTACCTTCAAAAAGCGAACCCAGAGCGGCACCTAGCCAATCTCAACGACAAAGCAACCAAGGTCATTCAGGAACGAGGACATGCCGAAGCGAGTGGAAACGGGAACCGTGACGAGCGACGCCGCGAGCAAGACGCGGCGTGTGGAGATCCCACGCATCGTTCGGCACCCGAAGTACGGTCGAATCCTGCACCGCCGAACGGTGTGCCACGTTCATGATGAGAACGACGAGTCGCACAACGGCGACCTCGTCGAGATCATCGAGTGCCGACCGCGGAGTCGGCTGAAGCGATGGGAGCTCGTTCGCATTGTCAAGAAGAGCACCGCGGTTGACGTGGCGTCGCTGCGAAGCGGGGCTCGCGCCACGCAGCTCAAGGAGACTGCCGCCAAGGCTGAAAATGCCGCGGCCGCCGGAACAGCTGTCGAGACGGAAGGACGGGCCACATGATCCAGATGCAAACGCGGCTCGCCGTCGCTGACAACACGGGCGCCAAGGAGGTGATGTGCTTCAAGGTGCTTGGTGGGAGCCGCAAGCGGACCGCCGGCCTTGGCGACATCATCGTGTGCAGCGTCAAGAGTGTGATTCCGGGCAGCGACGTGAAGAAGAAAGCCGTCGTCAAGGCCGTAATCGTACGGGTCAAGAAGCCAACGCGGCGTGACGACGGCAGCTACGTGCGGTTCGATGCCAACGCCTGTGTGATTATCGACAACGACAAGAATCCCAAGGGCACGCGGATCTTCGGTGCCGTGGCGCGTGAACTCCGTGACCGAAACTTCATGAAGATCGTCAGCCTGGCAAGCGAGGTGGTGTGATGTTGATCCGATCAGGTGACACCGTCGAAGTACGGACCGGAAATGCCAAGGGAACTCGGGCCAAGGTGGTCTCCGTTCTGCCGGTCAAGGATGATGGTCGAAGCCGGATCGTGGTCGAGGGCGTCAACCGCGTCTATCGCCACATTCGCCGCAGCCAAAAGAACCCGCAGGGTGGGCGTCTCAGCAAAGAGATGCCGATCGATGCGTCCAACGTCCTCGTGGTGTGTTCCGCGTGCGGCAAGGCTGCCAGGCTCGGTGCCAAGGTCACGGCTGATGGCGGAAAGATTCGCGTCTGCAAGAAGTGCGGCGCCGATCTCGGCTCGCTGAAGCGGCCTCGTGCCAAGACCGCGGGCGGTTGATTCGGGTCGATTGCCAGTTTCTGAAAAACCGACACAAAAGACTTTCAAGGATCGTTCGAGATGGCCAAGAAGAGCAAAGCAGCCGAGTCGGCCCCGGTCGAGCCTGCGGGCACGCCGCGGATGCTCGAGCACTACCTCACCAACGTCAGGCCGCAGTTGGCCCAGGCGCTCGAGCGTGACAATCCCCATGCGATCCCGCGTCTGAACAAGATTGTCGTGAACATGGGCGTGGGTGTGGCCGTCACCGAGAAGAAGTATCTCGAGGAGGCGATCGGAGCGTTGACGCAGATCTCGGGCCAAAAGCCAGTGGCGACGATTTCCAAGGCGGCCGTTGCAGGCTTCAAGCTTCGCGAGAACCTGGCCATCGGCTGCAAGGTGACGTTGCGCGGCCGGCGGATGTACGAGTTTCTCGACCGCCTGGTGTCGGTGGCGCTTCCCCGAGTTCGCGACTTTCGAGGCTTGTCGAGCACAGCCTTCGACGGCCACGGGAACTATAGCCTTGGGCTCTCCGAGCAGATGGTTTTTCCCGAGATCAACCCGGACAAATACACGCGTCCGCAGGGAATGAACATCACGTTCGTGACATCCGCACGCACCGATGATGAGGCCCGGCAGTTTCTGGTTGCCATGGGTCTTCCGCTCAAGAAGGAGGGGGACGCCGCAGCGTAGCGGCAGCCCAAGCCCGATTCTCGGGCGAACCGCCCACAGCACATGACCGTCCGTAGTTTCCGGAACCGCAGCACGCACTGAAGAACCATGGCAAGCAAATCCAAGATCGCCGCCGCGACGCGAAAGCCCAAGTATTCCACTCGGATTGTCCGCCGCTGCATGCTCTGCGGCCGTCCGCGGGCCGTGTACCGCAAGTTCGGCACCTGCAGAATCTGCTTCCGGAAACTGGCCGATCAAGGCTGTATCCCGGGCGTGAAGAAGGCGAGCTGGTGACCGTTTCGCTGATCCCGCTTTCCCTGACGATGACGAACGACTTCCCCGACGCACGACACAACAAACCACTTCGACGACCAGGATTTCAGGCCAGATTTTCGGCCAGACTTCAGGCCAGATTTAAGAAAAGGGCCCCGTTGACATGATGACCGACCCGATCGCCGACATGCTGACGCGCATCCGCAATGCGGTGCGTGTCGAACGCGCCACCGTCGAGGTGCCGAGTTCGAAGGTGAAGCGTGGCTTGGCGGAAGTGCTCAAGCGAGAAGGCTTCATCTGGGAGTGGCGGGAGGTCGAAGCGGACCCGGTCCCGCGGCTGCAGTTGGAGTTGAAATATGGTCCCAACGGGGAGCGATTGATCCGGCACATCCGCCGTGTCAGTTCGCCTGGTCGGCGGGTCTACAGTCGGTCGGCCCGACTGCGGCCCGTACTCGGCGGCCTCGGTATCTCGATCCTGTCCACGTCGAGCGGCGTGGTCAGCGACCGCGAGGCCAGGCAGAAGAAACTTGGCGGCGAAGTCCTCTGTGAGCTCTGGTAGTCCGAAAGGTCAGGCAGTCGATGTCCCGCATCGGTAAATCTCCGGTTTCGATTCCCAAAGGCGTGAAGGCGGCCGTCGCTGGCGGCACGCTCACGGTGGAAGGTCCGCTCGGCAAACTCGAGCACCAGATCCATCCGTCTGTTGCAGTCGCGGTCGATGCCGCAGGCAGTGTGATCACGGTGACCCGTGATGGCGATGGGCGGCTGGCCCGATCCGTGCATGGACTCACTCGCGCGCTCACGGCCAACATGGTCGAGGGAGTTTCCAAAGGGTTTGAGAAGAAGCTCGAGATCGTCGGCGTTGGCTATCTCGCGGCGATTCAGAAGAACATGCTGCAGTTGCGGGTGGGCTTTGCCAACGAACTCCAGGTTCCGATTCCGTCGGTACTGAACGTGGCCTGTCCGGATCAGACGCACATCACGATCAAGGGGATCGACAAGCAGATGGTCGGGCAGTTTGCGGCCGAGGTGCGGTCGCTGCGAAAGCCGGAGCCGTATAAGGGCAAGGGCATCCGCTACGAGAACGAGCAGGTTCGTCGCAAGGCTGGCAAGGCAGTCACGAAGTAAAGGCATCATCCATGGATCATTCCCGCACCATTCTCAGGCAGCGTCAGCGGAGGCAGTTCCGTGTGCGCCGTTCCATTCACGGCACCACCGAGCGGCCACGACTCACTGTTTTCCGCTCGCACAAGCACATTTACGCCCAAGTGGTCGATGATTCGACCGGGCGGACGCTGGCATCGGCCAGTTCGATGGACACGGCCCTTCGGGCTGGCGTTGGCTTTGGCGGGAACAAGCAGGCTGCGGAGGCCATCGGCAAGGCCGTCGCCGAGCGAGCTCGCGCAGCCGGCGTCAAGCAGGTGTGCTTCGACCGGGGGCCGTTCCGCTACCACGGCAGAGTCGCGGCGCTGGCTGATGCCGCGCGAGCTGCCGGACTCGAATTCTAGTTCAACGTACAAGACAGCGCAGTTCAACGGAGGCAGTTCCTCGTGTCCACTGGCAAAGAATCCCGCACCGGCGAGTTCGCCGAGAAGGTCGTGAAAGTTCGTCGCTGTGCGACGGTGGTGAAGGGCGGTCGTCGCTTCAGCTTCGCCGGTCTCGTCGTCGTCGGAAATGGACGAGGAAAGGTCGGTTGTGGCTACGCCAAGGCCAACGAGGTGCCTCCAGCCGTCGAAAAGGCCATCAAGGACGGAATGAAGAACCTGATCGAAGTGCCAGTGGAATCGGGCACGATTCCGCATCGTGTCGAAGGACGCTACGAGACGGCCAAGGTGCTCCTGATGCCCGCAGGTCCGGGCACTGGCATCATTGCCGGCGCCGCGGTTCGGGCGGTCTGCGAGTCAGCAGGGATTCGCGACGTGCTCTCCAAGGCTCACGGCTCTACGAACCCGGTCAATCTGGTCAAGGCGGCGCTTGAGGCCCTCAAGCAACTGCGGACAAAGGCCGAGGTCGAGCGGCTGCGCGGTGTCACGCTTTCCTGAACATCCATTCCATGGCCTGGCTTAGCCTGGCTGTGCATTCAACGCCCATCATCTTTTCCGCCCCGCCGCGGGCGACATCGAGGCTCTCTCCGGTATGAAACTCAACGACGTCAACAAAGGCATCCACAAGCACACCAAGCGACTGCGCGTTGGCCGCGGCCCGGGTTCCGGCCGTGGTCGCACCGCCGGCCGCGGAAACAAGGGGCAAGGGCAGCTTGCCGGATGGTCGTCGCCTTCGGTCTTCGAGGGAGGCGGCACCCCGCTCATTCGCCGCATCCCCAAGCGGGGTTTTCACAACAGCCACGGGCTGATCGTCAAGAGCGTGAATGTCGGCCGGCTCGACGAAGCCTTTGCCGCCGGCAACGAGGTCACGCCGGCGACCCTTCGATCCTCGGGTCTCGCCAAGGGGATCTGGCAGCAGGTTAAAATCCTCGGTGAGGGAGAGATTTCGAAGGCCCTGAAGGTTTCCGCGCACCACTTTAGCGCCCAAGCCAAGGCGAAGATCCTGGCGGCGGGCGGGTCTGTGGTCGAACTTCCCGGCCCTGCCCCCGTTGTGCGGAAGGTGAAGAAGACGTCGCGGAAAAAGCCTGCCGGCGGGTAGGGTATGGGCTCCGTGTCGCCGATTCACTCCGAGGAGTTCACGCCGTGCTCGAGAAACTTCGCGTCATCTTCACCATCCCGGAGTTGCGGCAGAAGATCCTGCTGACACTCGGGCTGCTGGCGATTTATCGGGTCGGCTGGCAGGTGCCGCTGCCGATCATCGACGCGAACGTGATGAATCAGTTCGCCAAGGAAACCGGCGGGATCGGTGAACTGCTGCGGACCGTGGCCGTCTTTTCGGCCAGCCAGCTGTCCCAGGCCACGATCTTCGGTCTGGGCATCATGCCCTACATCTCGGCGTCGATCATCTTTCAGCTGCTCGGCACCGTCTGGCCGCCGCTCGAGCGGCTGCAGAAGGAGGGCGAGGCCGGCCGCAAGAAGATCAACGAGTACACCCGCTATGCCACGGTCGTCATCTGCATCGTCCAGAGTTGGGCCTACGTGGCGTTTCTCGCTTCGCAGCGGGTGGGCGAGCAGTCACTGATCTCGCCGGCATTTCTCGTCGATGGCCGACTGCCGATTTCCTGGCAGTTCGTGGCGGTGATGACGATGACCGCAGGCACGATCTTTCTGATGTGGCTCGGTGAACAGATCGACGAATTCGGCATCGGTAACGGAATCAGCCTGCTGATCATGGCAGGCATCCTTGCGGGCATGCCGAGTGCACTCGTCGAACTTGGCAGCGACACCACGTGGGAACTCGGTGGCGGCGGCGGGAAGATGGGAGTGGAGACCCTTCTCGTCCTAGCGGCTCTGTTCGTCGGAGTGGTGGCGGGCGTCGTGTTCATGACGCAGGGGCAACGGCGGATTCCCACGCAGAGCGCCAAGCACGTGCGTGGTCGCCGGGTCTACGGCGGCACGCGTCAGTATTTGCCCCTCCGGGTCAATCAGGCCGGCGTGATGCCCATCATTTTCGCCAGTTCGCTCCTTCTGTTTCCACAGTTGATCTTTCAGTATCTCAGCAACGCCTTTCCGGGCAGCGACGTGCTGCGAGCCCTGCACGACTCCTTCATGCGAGGTCAGTCGTATTTGTACAACGTCTGCTACATCGCGCTGATCTATTTCTTCTGTTACTTCTGGACGGCGATCACCTTCAATCCGAAGGAAATGGCCGACAATCTCAAGAACTTCGGGGCCTTCATTCCAGGCTACCGCCCTGGAAAGCGGACCGCCGACTATCTCGAGCGGGTGATGGAGCGGATCACGTACGTGGGTGCGGGCTTTCTGTCTCTGGTGGCCGTGATCCCGACCATCGTAGGCGGTGCCCTGGGGATTCCAGCGCAGATCGCCAGCTTCTACGGCGGTACGGGCCTGCTGATTGCGGTCAGCGTGGCCTTTGACTTGGTGCAGAAGATCGACAGTCATCTCGTCATGCGGAACTACAGCGGTCTGCTCGAAAAGAGTTGATTCCCGTCTGGAGGCCGGCGCCGTGGCCGCGACGCCGAAGTCGTGCCTGCCACCGAAGGGTGGTGTTTTCGGCCTGCACGTCGTCAGCACAGTGGACCTGTCATGCGGATCATCCTCATCGGGCCACCCGGAGCTGGGAAGGGTACGCAGTGTCAGCGGCTCGTTGAGATGCTCAAGGTGCCGCACCTCTCCACAGGCGAGATGCTGAGGGCCGAAGTCCGCGAGCGGACGCCGGCGGGTCTCCAGGCCGCCTCCTCCATGGAGCAGGGCCAGTTGGTGCCCGATCCCATCATCGTCGGGATGGTGAGTCGACGTCTTCAGGCCCCGGACTGCCGCCATGGATGCCTGCTCGACGGTTTCCCAAGGACATTGCCCCAGGCGGAGATACTGGACGACCTCCTCGAGCGACGGGAGATGAGCGTGGACGGGGTCATCGAACTGGCGGTGCCGCGCGACGAACTCGTCCGCAGGATGCTGGCTCGAAAACGCGAGGATGACGACCCGGAAGTCTTTTCCAGGCGGATCACCAGTTTTGAGGTGCAAACGGCCCCTCTGCTCGATTATTACGGCCGCCAGGGGAAGCTCGTCTCCATCGATGGCCTCGGGAACGCCGACGAGATTTTTGCGCGTGTCGAGGCTGCCGTGCGGGGTTTTGAACGTGCGGCTCGCGGCTCGTGATGGCCGATGCTGGCCACACGGCCGCGAGATCGCGGTGTGCATGCCTGCGGTTATAATCCCAACTGGGTCGCGTCTGGAGAGTGTGCCGTTTTTCCGTATTGTCGTTCCCGTCGTCTTTCAGTCTGAGGTGAGTGTCGCGTGGTGAATCTTCGGTCTCCGCGAGAAATCGCGCTCATGCGTCGTGCCGGTCTCGTTGTCTGGGGCGCGCATCAGGTTGCCAAGTCCATGGTCAAGCCCGGTGTGACCACCGGTGAAATCGATCTGGCCGTGGAGAAGTTTTTTCTGGAACACGGCGCCATCCCTCTCTTCAAGGGTGTGCCGGGCAAGGTGCCTTTCCCGGCGGTCTGCTGCATCTCGGTGAACGACGAGGTCGTGCATGGCATCCCTGGTCCACGGGTGCTTCTGTCCGGCGATGTCGTCAGCATCGATACGGGCTGCAGCCTGGGCGGATGGTGCGGCGACTCAGCCGTCACGCATCCCGTCGGGGAGATCGATCCGGACGTTCAACGGCTGCTCGACTGCACCTCGGGCGTGCTTGCGTTGGCGATCGAGTTGATGGCCAGCCGGAACCGCTGGAGCGACGTGGCCACCGAGATGGCCCGGTACGTTCGCGACCATGGCTTCTCGGTCGTGGAAAACTTCGTGGGGCATGGCATCGGTAGGAACATGCACGAGGATCCGCAGGTGCCGAACTTCTGCACGCCGGCCTTTCGCAAAAACCACGATTTCGAGCTTGAGCCAGGCCTCGTGATCGCCGTCGAGCCGATGGTGAACATGGGCTCCAAGAAGGTTCGGGTGCTCCCAGACTATTGGACGCAGTCCACGGTCGACGGGCGGGCGAGCGCCCATTTCGAGCACACGGTCGCCATCACCGAAACCGGGCCGGTGATCCTGACGGCCCCCCCAGCGGCCGGTGAGCGTCTTGAGCCCATCGGACAAACCGTGTAGCGAGGGGGCCAAGGGCCGGGGGGCGACCAAAAAATGCGGCGTCGCCGCGAATCTGAGCACCCCCTTGTGACCCCTGGATTGGCGTTTTATAGTCTGTGGCTCGGTTGGTTTCCCCACGTCCGGTCCCAGGCCATACTGGCCGTCGTCACGAGTTCGTCCATGAAGGTCCGCGCCAGCGTCCGTCGCATGTGTGAAAAGTGCAAGATCGTCAGGCGCCGCGGCGTCGTCTTTGTGGTCTGCGCCGATCCCCGGCACAAGCAGCGTCAGGGGTGATGGGCAGAGTTGGTCGATGGTCGTGGTAAACCGTCTCGGTCCGCTTTGGTTTTTCGTGTCTTGGATTCCCGCGTCGGGATTCAGGAACATTGAACCTGAGGCGAAGGACGGGTCAACCC
>JBPCTA010000054.1:0-2897 GCA_051006595.1 Pirellulales bacterium | reverse complement strand
CCCGCCAGCGGCACGTCGAAGGCTCGGCCGGCGAGGTCGTCGGCATAGGCGGCGAGTGCCTTGGCCACGGCCGCCGGAAGGCCGCCCGGCATGTCGCGGCGGTCGCCCGCCTCCGGCTCCGTCGTCACAGGGATGGTCCTGGTCTGCGTCGTGTGTGCCGGCAGCGTCATGATCGCACTCCCGTCAGGTCGCCCGCGAACAGTTCACTCAGCCGCTTCCAGATGCCGGCTGGCGGCTGCCATGTGAACACGCCGTAGCGGCGGCCCTCGGCGTCGGTCGGTGTGGTCGGCCCCTTCATCCCGCGGATGAAGCCATAGACCACGCCGGCGAGGCACTCCTCCGGGTCCCAGCCTTCCGGCTTGAGATGGCCGAGCCGCCAGCGGAGCATCCGCCAGACGGCCGTGCCGTAGACGAGCGCCTGCAGCGGATAGTGATGATGCGCCATGGCGGCGAAGAGCTTGGCCGGCGCGTAGGCCGCCAGCGGCTGGGCGGCCTCCCGGTCGTGGAGCTTGTTGGTTTTGTAGTCGGCGATGACGAGTCGCGGATCATCGGCGGGGCGTCCGGGCAGCCGCAGCACGGCGTCGATCGAGCCGTTGATGAGCCCCGCCAGCGGCACGTCGAAGGCTCGGCCGGCGAGGTCGTCGGCATACGCGGCGAGCGGATCGTCGGGCGGCAGAAACGCCTTCAACACCCGGCCCACATCGCTGGCGAGCACGCCCCTGCCGAGGTTGGCCAGGCCCATTTCGAAATCCATCTCGGCGAGCCGATCGGCCGCGGAGAAGTCGGCGAAGGTCAGCTCGCGAAACAGGCTGCCGGGCGGCCCGCCAAACGGTGTCTGGAGGGCGGCTGCGATCATGTCGCCGAGGGCGTCGTGGTGCGGACGCAAAAACCGCGACGTGGCCACCTCGCCGACCGCAGCCTTGACCAGAGCGGTGACCGCCTGCGCATCGCCGCCGGGCACCACCGCGATCCGTTCGAAGATCTCGTGCACGGCACTGCCAAACGCCGTGCCGGCCGGCAGGTCGGCGATCGTGAAGGCGTCGAGCGGAGTCGCTACGACGGCGGCAGCCGCGGCAGGAGCGGCGATGATGTCACTCGCATCTCCCACCGCGTCTCCCACCGCATCAAGCGGCTCCTCGTCGTGGCCGCGGCCCACGGCCGCGTAGGGCTGCCCGCTCCGGTGGGCAGCCTCTGCGGTGATGCCGCTGAACGACGTGCGGCGGTAGGTCTGCTCCACCTTCGCGGGCATCGGGGCGATGCCCAGCGGTGTCTTGGCATCGGCGGTCTCCCGAGGCTTCCAGGCCTCCGCACGCGGCAGGTCGTGCGCCAGCCGCACGGCTAGTCGTGAGGCATCCTCCGCGGCGATCGCGGCCGCCGACTCGGCCGCTCCCGGCATCACTGCCGCGAGCAGCGATTCCTGCCAGCCGGTGCGTCGCAACACGCAGAGATGGTGCCGCGGACGGGTGACGGCCACATAGACCAGCCGCCGAAACTCCTCGTTGTCGGCGTCCGTCACTCGTGCCTTGGCGAGTCCGGAGGTGCCGATGTCCGGGATCGCCAGGCCGATGTCGAGCCGTCGCTCGTCACCGTCGTAAAACACCGCCGGCCCCATCTGCCGCGCTGATTCCTTGGCCTTCCAGCCATCGACCACCACGACGCATGGGAACTCGAGCCCCTTGGCGGCATGCACCGACATGATCTTCACCGCGTCGGCGTCGCTCTCGACCCGCCGGCTCACGAGCTCACCCTTCTCGTCCATCGTGGCCAGTTCTGCGAACCGCTCGAGCATCACCCGGGCATGGCAGCCCTTGCCGTCGCTGGCGTCGTGGAGCAGTTCGACGATGTGGGCGACGTCGACGATCCGCCGCTCGCCCCCCATGCCCTCCGCAAGCCGTTTGGTCATCTCCTGGTCGGCCATCATCTCGGTCGCCATCGCGGCGATGCCCCGGCGCTGCAGGGCGGCGTGCAGCGTGGCGAGCCGCTCCTGCACCGCCTGCTCCCGGGCTTCACCGAGGCTCGCGACCTCGGTGAGCGACGCGCCGAAGAATGCCGTGGCCGCTGCCCGTCGGGCACGGCCCGCATGGCTCGGCCGCTCCATGGCCTCGAGCAGGATGCGGATGTCCTCCGCCATCTGACTGGCCATCACGCTGGCCGTGCCGGCGGTCACGGCGGGAATGCCGAGCCGCGAGAGCCGCTTGCCGATCTCCGCGCCGAGGGCGTTGATCCGCACGAGCACGCAGATGTCTTCGGGCCGGATGGGCCGCCTGACCGCCGGATCGAACCGCGCGTTCGTCAGCAGTTCATACACCTTCCGCACCGCCGTCTCGGTGAGCGATCCCTCGCCGACATCGACAAACTCGACCGGTCGCAGGGGCACGATCTGCGCGATCGCGCGGTCGTCAGCCGCGGTCACCCGCTGATACGCGATGCCGGTGCCGAAGCGGGCGTTTTCCATCACGGTGTTGAGGCCTTCGAGCAGCGGGCCGTCGGAGCGGCGATTGACCGTGAGCGTGCGGCGGGGAGGCCCCGCGCCGTCGGCCGCCACGCCCCGCTGCGAGAACCGGAGATAGGCCGTGACGTCGGCGCCGCGGAAGCCATAGATCGCCTGCTTCGGATCGCCCACGGCGATCAGCGGCCGGTCGCCGTCCGGCGGAAAGATCTCGTGGAGAAACTCCCACTGCAGGCGGCTGGTGTCCTGCGCCTCGTCAACGATCGCCAGTCGAAACTTTCGGCGAAGTTCGTCGCGGAAGCCGCGGCCCTGCGGATCGTCACGCCTCACCTCTTCCCAGGCCCGTCGCAGAAGGTCGTCAAAACTCGGGCTCCCCCGCATTCGTTCGTGGACCCGCACCACGCAGGCGTCGATGATCGTGGCCGCGCGGTCGAGTGCTGCCTTCTCG
>JBPCTA010000053.1:0-10354 GCA_051006595.1 Pirellulales bacterium | reverse complement strand
TGGCGGTGGGCCAGGTGGCGGTGGGCCAGGTGGCGGTGGGCCAGGTGCCGGTGGGCCAGGTGGCGGACGACGGGGCGGCACCGAGGAGAGCCGCAACGAGCGGAGCAAGCAGCGGCTCGATCACTCCTCGCCGGAGCAGCGGGCCCAGCAGTCAGAATACCGCCGCGCGGTCGAGGAACGGCGAAAAGAGCTGGGCTTGGGTCCCGGCCGCCGCGGCTAAGCGAGCGGCGAGCATCGTGCAGTCACGTCACGCTTCGAGCCACTCAGGCCGCAGTCGGGCCCGCACCAGTCCTTGATGGGCACCACGCCGATGGCAACTGCTTGGAGACCGAGCACGACGGGGGTGCCGCTTGCCTTTCAACCGTGGACGGCCGACAGCGGGCAGGCTACGTTTTGCTGCAGGAGCAGGCCTCATGTCGGCGATTCAACAACCGTGTCGATGGCTCGCGGGACTCGTGGGTGGAATGGCCCTGTGGACGGCGCTGGCCGTGACGGCGCGGGCCGCCGAACCCTTGCGGGTGGGCATGGAGCTCTCCTATCCGCCCTTTGAGATGACCGACCCGCAAGGCCGGCCGGCGGGGGTGAGCGTGCGGCTCGCCGAGGCCCTTGGCGGGCACCTCGGTCGCCCCGTCGTGATCGAGAACATCGCCTTCGACGGGCTCATTCCCGCGCTCAAGTCGCGGGGCATCGACTGCGTGATCTCGTCGATGACCGCCACGCCCGAGCGGGCCAAGTCGATCGCCTTCTCCGAGCCCTACCTGAAGACGGGCCTCGCTCTCCTGATCGCGACAGCGTCGCCCGTGGAGGCAGCCGCCGATCTCGACATCGCAGGCCGCGTCGTGGCGGTCAAGCAAGGAACCACCGGCCAGCAGTGGGCGGCCTCATCGCTGACGAAGGCGAGGGTGCTCGTGCTCGACACCGAGGCCTCGGCCGTGCTCGAGGTGCTGCAAGGCCGCGCCGACGCCTTCATCTACGACTCGATGTCGGTCTACACGAACCACCGACGGCATCCGCAGAAGACGCGGGCGGCGCTGCAGCCCTTTCGCGCCGAGTCGTGGGCGGTGGGTCTGCGGCAGGGCGACGATGAACTCCGTCGCCAGGTCAATGAGTTTCTGGAGGCGTTTCGCCTGGAGGGAGGCTTCGAGAAACTCGGCGACGAGTTCCTCGCGGAGCAGAAGGCCTATTTCAAGGCCCACGACATCCCCTTTTATTTCTAGAGCGGAAGCCACACGCATGCCCCGCTGGCTCGCCTATCTGATCGTGCTCGCAGTGCTCGCCGGCGGCGGTGCGCTGGCCTTCGCCAGCCTCGACATCAACTGGAACTGGGGCATCGTCTGGGAATACCGGGCGGCGTTCTGGCAGGGCTGGTGGACGACGCTGGCGCTGAGCCTCGCGGCTCTCGTCACCAGCACCCTGATCGGCGTCGTGGCGGCCCTGATGCTTCGCTCGCCCATCGTGCTTGTCCAGGCTGCGGCCCGCGTCTACGTAGAGCTCATTCGTGGCACGCCGTTGCTTGTGCAACTGCTCATCGGCTGGTACGTGATCGCCGCGGCTCTGCGGGTCGGCACGGACCACCGTTATCTGGTCGGCGTCCTCGTGCTGTCGCTGTTCAGCGGCGCCTACATGGCCGAGATTTTTCGCGGCGGCCTCGACGCGATCCCGAAGGCCCAACTCGACAGCGGCCGGGCCATCGGCCTCACCCCCTGGCAGATGCTCCGGCTCGTGGTGCTACCGCAGGCGGTGCGGATCGTGCTGCCCTCCGTGGCCGGCCAGCTCGTGTCGCTCGTCAAGGATTCGTCGCTCCTCTCGGTGATCTCGATCGCGGAGTTCACGTTCAACGCCCGCAACGTCAACTCCGCCACCTACTCCACGCTCGAGAGCTACCTGCCGCTGGCTGCCGGCTACCTCGCCGTGACGCTGCCGCTGTCGGCCCTCTCCCGCTGGCTCGAGCGCCGATTCCGGTACGAGGCCGCATGAAGCTCTCGATTCATGGGCTCGTGCAGCGGTTCGATGACCCCCGCGGTTCGCGGCAGGCAGCCACCGTGCTCGACGGCCTGGATCTCGCCACCGGCGATATCCAGGCCCTGGTGCTCATCGGCCCCTCCGGCGGCGGCAAGTCGACGCTCCTCCGAATCCTCGCTGGCCTCGACGTGCCGGTGTCCGGGAGCGTGGCCTTCGACGGCGACCTACTGCCCCGTGATGAGGCCGCTCTCCGCGGCTATCGCCGCACCGTCGGCACAGTCTTTCAGGCCTACAACCTCTTCCCGCACCTCACTGCCCTGCAGAACCTCCTGCTGCCGCTCGTGCACGTCCACGGCCTGACGGAGCCCGAGGCCCGCGAGCGGGTTCGCGAGCCGCTCGAGCGGTTCGGCCTCACACCGCATGCCCACAAGCGGCCCGCGGAGCTCTCCGGTGGGCAGAAGCAGCGGATCGCCATCTTGCGGGCGCTTGTCGTGCGGCCCCGGCGGCTGTTTCTCGACGAACCCACCTCCGCCCTCGACCCCGAGATGACCGCCGAGGTGCTCGAGATGATCGCCGAACTCAAGCTCAGCGGCACGCAGTTCGTGCTGGTGACGCACGAGATGGGCTTCGCCCGCCGCGTGGCCGACGAGATCGCCTTCATCGCCGACGGCTGCGTCACGGCCCACGGCACCACTGCCGACTTCCTCGACCACGCCACCGACTCACGAATTCGTGAGTTTCTCCACCGGACGCTCCACGCATGACCGCTCCACTTCCCCTGCTCGATGCCGCCCGCTCTGCCTTCGTGGGGGCGCTCGTCGCCGACGCCGTGGCCATGCCCGTCCACTGGTATTACGACCAGCGGGCGCTCGAACGCGACTATGGAGCGATCACCGGCTATCTCGCGCCAAAGAGTCCGCACCCCGACAGCATTCTCTGGCGGTCGAGTTGGACGCCGCCGTCGCCGGCCTTCGACATTCTCCGTGAACGGGCGACGGACTGGGGTAAAAGGGGAATCCATTACCACCAGTTTCTGGCTGCGGGCGAGAACACGCTCAACTCGCAGCTGGCGGTCGAACTCTTCGCACTCGTCCGCCGTGATCGCGACTACGATCCCGAGCGATGGCTCGAGCGGTATGTCGCCTTCATGCTCGAGCCCGATCGGCATCGCGACACGTATCTCGAGGAGTATCACCGCCACTTCTTCACGAACCTCGCGGCAGGCCGCAAGCCGATCAACAGCGGCGTTCGCGACGTGCATATCGGCGGCCTCGTGCCCGTGCCGGCGCTCGTCGCGGCGGTCGGAGCCCGGCACCCCGACCTGCGGCGGATCGTCCGCCTCCACGTGAACCTGACGCACAAGGACGACGACGTGCTGGCGGCGGCCGACGCGCTGGTGCGAATCCTGGTGGACGTGATCCCTCGGCCCGAGGCGACCACGCCCACGGCGGACGAGTCGGCGGCCGCGCTGCGGGAGGCCATTCTCGAGCACGGCCGAGACTGGATTTCAGCGGCCAAGCTCCGGGGCTGGGAGGGGCTTTCCGACCGGCAGCTGGTGGGAGGCACCCTGAGTTCGGCCTGCTACATCGACGAGGCCTTTCCGGCGTCGCTCGCGCTGGCCTATCGGCATGCGGGCGACTTCGCCGCGGGCGTCTTTGCAAATGCCCAGTGCGGCGGCGACAACTGCCACCGCGGGGCGGTCGTCGGTTCGCTGCTCGGGGCGTCGTCGGTCATCCCACCTGTCTTGGTGGCCGGCCTGCAAAGTGGTGCTAGAGTTACGTCATCGTAAGCCTCGACTCTCTTGCGGAACACCCATGCAGCCGACCGTTTCTTCGGGCACCGGGGCCCCGGCCCCCGTCGCGGGCCAGCCCTTGGATAGCTCCCGGTTTTCCGAGCTCTCAGCGCCGCTGACTCCCACCCGCACCACGCTCCTTGACGCGGCGCGGGATACAAGCGACCCGGTGGCCGCGAAGCGGGCCGAACTCCGGCGGTACTTCCACCAGACCTGCGAGATCTACGAGCGACTGTTCGACCTCATCAAGGACGAGGCGTCGTACTACGAACGGCACGAGCCGCTCCGCCATCCGCTGATCTTCTACTTCGCCCATCCAGCCGTCTTTTATCTCAACAAACTGACGGCCGGCCGCTACATCCCCGCGCGGCTCGATCCCGCGCTTGAGTCGATGATGGCGGTGGGAGTCGATGAGATGTCGTGGGATGATCTCAACACCGCCCACTACGATTGGCCGTCGGTCGCTGAGGTTCGCCGCTATCGTGCCGCCATGCGAAAGCTCGTCGATCAGTTCATTCAGACGATGCCGCTGGAGTTGCCCATCCGCTGGAACTCTCCCGCGTGGCTGATCCTGATGGGCATCGAGCACGAGCGAATCCACCTCGAAACCTCGAGCGTGATCATGCGGCAGATGCCGCTCGAAGAACTCCGGCACGGCGCTGAACTGACAGCGGACGAGCGGCATCTCTGGGGAGCCTGCTCGACGAGCGGTGCGTCTCCTCCCAACGAGTGGCTGCCAGTGCCGGCAACATCGGTGCAGCTCGGCAAGCGATCGGACGATCGCACCTACGGTTGGGACAATGAATACGGAGTCGAGCAGGTCTCGCTGCCCGCCTTTCGGGCCGGCAGGAGGCTCGTCTCAAACGGCGAGTTCATGGAGTTCGTGGCCGCCGGCGGATATCGCGACGAACAGTGGTGGACCGAGGAGGGCCGGGGCTGGCTGCACTACACGCGGGCCGAGCATCCGAAGTTTTGGCTGCGACGGAATGATGCTTTCCTACAGCGGAATCTGCTCGACGAAATCCCGCTCCCCCTGAACTGGCCGGTCGAGGTCAACTGCCTCGAGGCGCAGGCCTATTGCGGGTGGCTCGCGGCGAAATCGGGCGAAAACGTGCTCCTGCCGACCGAGGCCCACTGGCAGGTGCTCCGCGATGCGGTGCCGGGCGATCAGCCGACATGGACGACGGCGCCGGGCAACATCAATCTCGAGCATGGCGCCTCCAGCTGCCCGGTCGACGCCTTTCCTCAGGGCGAGTTCTGCGACATCGTCGGCAACGTCTGGCAGTGGACGCGGACCCCGATCATGCCGTTCAAGGGCTTCGAGGTGCATCCGCTCTACGACGACTTTTCGGTGCCCACATTCGACGGTCGCCACAACCTCATGAAAGGAGGCTCATGGATCTCGACGGGCAACGAGGCATTGGCCAGCGCCCGCTACGCGTTCCGTCGGCACTTCTTCCAGCACGCGGGCTTCCGCACGATCATCGAGGAGCCGGGCAACGAAGCCGTGACGGCCGGCTCGCGACTTTACGAGACGGATCAACTCGTCACGCAATACCTCGACTTCCACTATTGTGACGCCGCTTCCGGCAGGCCTGACGCCGCTTCCGGCGGAGGTTCTGCCGCCACGACGGCCACACGACTCGGTGTGCCGAACTTTCCCAAGGCCTGCGTGGAAGCCACGATGCCCCACGTGCCGGCCGACCGCCGACACCGCTGCCTTGATATCGGCTGCTCCGTGGGCCGCTCGGCCTTCGAGTTTGCCCGCTTCTTCGCCCACGTCGACGCCATCGACTTCTCGGCCCGGTTCATCCAGGCGGGAGTGCGGCTCCAGCGGGGGGACGAGGTGCTCTATGAGGTTCCCACCGAGGGCGAACTTACTGCGGGGCGGGCGGTGTCGCTCGATCGAGTCGGTCTTTCCGCCGTTGGAGACCGGGTTCTCTTCATGCAGGGCGATGCCTGCAATCTGAAGGCGAACTACACCGATTACGACCTCGTCTTCGCCGGTAACCTGATCGATCGACTCTATGAGCCCATGCTGTTTCTCGATGGCATCGCCTCACGGATCCGGCCTGGCGGCCTGCTCGTGATCACGTCGCCCTACACCTGGCTCGAGGAATACACGCAGAAGTCGAAATGGCTTGGAGGCCGACGGGAGCATGGCGAGCCGCTGGCGACGTTCGACGGCATGGCGCGGGCGGTCGCCGGCACGTTTTCACTCGTTCACAGGCAGGATCTGCCGTTCGTCATCCGGGAGACGGCCCGCAAGCATCAATACACGATCGCCGAGATGACGGTCTGGCGACGGCTCGACTGAGCTTCCGCTAGGCTCTCACGAGTCGAGAGCGATGATGTCCAAGTCGATGGGCCACGGCCCGCCCATACTCATTCACCGCATGACTCATGTCCATCGATCCTTGTCGTGAGTGGCTTGGAATTCCGGCAGTCGATCTCGTCTCGGCTCATGCCGTGCTCGGCGTGTTTCCCGGCGAGACCGATCCGGCCGTCATCGCCGCCGCCGCCCAGGAGCGGCTCCGGGTCTTGCGAGGCATTTCGCCGGGGCCGTTCTCCAAGGCTCATGCCGCCCTGATCGCCCGCGTCGAAGAGGCCCGTGATGCCATGCTGGCAACGGTTCCGGCTGCCGCACAACGATCATCGCCGCCGGCACGTATGCCTCCCCCCCTGCCCTCGCGACCTATTCTCACCGAAGCCGGGAATGAAGGCCCGACGCTTGCCGCACCCGCGATCGTGATCCGCGATCGAACGAGACGTCCCAAGAGGTCGGTTGCAGGAAGCGGCTTTGCCGCCATCGCGCTGATCGCTGCCGCGGCGGCGGCCGCCACCGCGTATGTTGCCTGGCCGGGGCCCGGCTCCGGGGCCTCCCGCAGGGTCGCGTCGCGCGAGACTGCGGCCCGTCCGAAGGAGGCCGGAGTCGCGATCCCACAACCGCCGTCGGCTGCCGTGGCTTCTGACCGGTCAGCACAACCCCAGCCGCGTGCGCCGGAGCCTCCACGGGAGACGACTCGTGTGACGCCGCCACCAGCCGAGATGCCGCCACAGCCACGGCCGGTTGAAGCAAACCCGGAGACAGTCACGCCCGCCCCTGCCCCGCGGATTGGCGAGGTCGAACGCCTGCTGCGGGATGCTTATGCCGCCCTGCGAAGCCACGATCACGACGCAGCCGCGCAGGCGATCCAAGCAGCCGCGAAGGCCGCCGGCGACGACGGCGATCTGGGCACGCGCGTCGGCCGCTGGGACCTCCTCGTGGACTATGCGAGGCAGCTCACTGGCCAGCTCGAGAAGGCGATCGCATCGGCGAATCAGGGCCGCGAATACGAGATCGGCGACCGCATCGTCTCAATCATCGAAATCGGCCCTGAGACCTTTTCCTACAAGGAGGCCGGTCGGATCCGCCGCGTTCCGCGGGCGAGCATGCCGAAGGACATCGAACAAGCCGTCCTCCGGCAGTGGTTCGACGCCGACGGCCGCGCCGCCAACCACATCCTTCTCGGCGTGCAGCTGCTTCTCGACGAGAAGCCCAGCCTGCCAGCCGTTCGTGACGAATGGGAGACCGCCCTCGCCGGCGAGCCCGCCACTGCGTCGATCCTTCCGCTGCTCGACGATCCGATTCTGGCCAGCGCGGAAGAATGAACCGCTCCGGCTTCGCTCAATAGGCACGATCCACGATCGCCAGGAGGGCTTGGGGATCGAGCTCGATCGGATTGCCCCGCATGCTGGCGCCGCCCGAATGCTCTGCCAGCCAGCGGAGCCGGCCGCGGTCCAGCCCCACCTCTGAGAGCCGACGCGGCGCCCCCGACGCAGCGCACAGGGCCTCGATCCGCCTGACAAACGCATCGGCTGCTTCGTCGGGGCCGGCAGCCGCGTCGTGGTCGATGGCCCGCTCGAGCGCGGCGAAGTCGTCGCGACAGGCGGCTCGATTCACGCCGACGGCCACCGGCAGCATGACCGCACACGCAACCCCGTGCGGCGTGCCGCACTCGATGCCGAGCGCGGCCGCGACGCCGTGCGCCATCCCCAGACCAGAGTTTGTGAGAGCCAGCCCCGAGACGAGTGCGGCATGGCTCATGGCGGCCCGGGCGTCGATGTCGGCTGGATCGGAGAGCACGCGCGGCAGCGCCGCGATTGCACGCGGCAGGGCGTCGAGCACCAGCGCCCGGGGCAATGCCGCACCGAAGCGGCACACGAATGATTCCACGAGTTGCGTGATGCAGTCGAGGCCGGATGCGACCGTCACCTCCCGCTCGCAGGCCAGCGTCAAGACCGGGTCGACGATCGCAGCACGGGGGACCATCAGCGGGCTCCGCATGCTCTTCTTGAATCGACGTCGCGGGCATGAAATGACCGCATTACGGGTCGCTTCGGCGCCGGTGCCGGCGGTGGTCGGCACGGCCACGACCGGCAAGGGGGCAACCCGGATCGAGAGGCCCCGCCCGACGCCCTCGAGATGATCGGTCACTTCCCGGTCGAGATCGGCCGAGCTGGGATTCGCGTGGGGATTCGCGTTGGTTGCCATGGCGGCGATGGCCTTGGCGAGATCGATCGCCGCACCGCCCCCGATCGCCACGATCACGGGGGAACGTCCGCCACGATCCGGCAAGCCGCGAAGCGCGGAAACGACGTCATCGACCGTCGGCTCGCCCGTTGCCGTGGCAATCCGCACGAGGCGGAGTCCCGCCTCGGCACAGAGACCGCCCACGCCCGCCTCGCCACCGCAGCCGGCCAGGCCCCGCGTGCCGGAGACGAGCCAGGCGACATCGCCGAGCCGTGCGGCCACCCCGCCGAGTTCGCGAATCCGACCCGGTCCAAAGGTGATGCTGGACGGCGCCACGAAGTCGTAGGGCGTCGGGGCTGTGGTGCCCGGGGCTGGCGATGACGAGGAGTGCATAAAGGTTGGGAACCGGCGCCGGCCAAGGGCCATGGACCGCGGCCATGCGGTGACCTACCCTTGCCCGTGGAGTGACCGTTTTCCTCCGCCCCGGCTCTGCCTGCAACCTCCCGCTTTTCCAAACGTATCTTCCTCATCCACTCCTCATCCACTCATGGCTGACCATCTCGTCATCCCCGCCTGCCCGGCGCCGGTCACGGGCCGCATCCGTCCTCCGGGTTCGAAGAGCATCAGCAACCGCGCGATCGTCTGCGCGGGGCTGGCCCGGGGCACGAGTCGGCTGACCGGCATGCTCGACAGCCAGGATACGCAGGTCATGGCGGCCGCCCTCGCGACCCTCGGGGTGCCACTCGAGGCCGACTGGGAACACGGCACCGTGACTGTGGAGGGGGTCGGTGGCGTGATCCCAGCGACGGAGGCGACACTCGACTGTGCCGCCAGCGGCACCACGATGCGGTTTCTCGCCGCCGTCTGCGGGCTCGGCCACGGCACGTATCTTCTCGACGGCACAGCCCGCATGCGGCAGCGGCCGATCGGTGATCTCCTGGCCGCGCTCCGCGAACTCGGCATCGACGCGGAAGCTGGCAGTCCGGGTGGATGTCCGCCCGTGACGATCCGCTCGCACGGACTCGCCGGCGGGACCGCGTCAATCCGCGGCAGCACGTCGAGCCAGTTCGCCAGCGGGCTCGCGCTCGCAGCGCCATGCACCACGAAGGGCATGACGCTCGAGTTCATCGGCACCCTCGTCTCGCTGCCGTATCTGGAGATGACCCGCCGGGTGATGGCAAGCTTCGGCGGTCGGTGCGACGTGGTGGGAGATCGCACCTGGCACATCCCGTCGGGCGGCTACGAGGGACGCGAGTATGCCATCGAGCCGGATGCCTCGGCCGCGAGCTACTTCTTCGCGGCGGCCGCCATCACCGGCGGATCGGTCACGGTCGAGGGGCTGTCTCGGCGCAGCATGCAGGGCGACGTGGCATTCTGCGATGCCCTCGAGCGGATGGGATGCACCGTGCACTGGGACGAGGGTGATGCCTCCGGCGCCGGCAACTCCGTCACCGTCACCGGCCGTGCATCTCGCGGCATCGACATCGACATGAACGCGATCAGCGACACGGTGCCGACGCTGGCCGTCGTGGCCCTCTTCGCCGACACGCCGACCACGATCCGCAACGTCGCCCACATCCGCGACAAGGAGACCGATCGAATCGGCGACCTCGTTCGCGAACTCCAGGCCCTCCGCGCCGACGCGACGGAACATGCCGACGGCCTGACGATCTCCCCTGCACCGCTCGCCGCTGCGAGCCTGCGAACCTACGACGACCACCGCATGGCGATGAGCCTCGCGCTCGTCGGGCTCGTCGTACCAGGCGTTGCCATCCAGGATCCCGGCTGTGTCGGCAAGACGTTCCCCGGCTACTGGAGCCGGCTGGGAAGTCTCGCGCGATTCGAAGCGGGGTGGCCGAGAACCGGCTAGCCAATAACCAGGGAGCCAGAATCCCGTGCGCCAGGGCAGCCCGCGGCCTCACGGCCGGTCGGCTTGTACGAAGACGGCATGAACTCAGCGAGGGGCTGCCCGTGCCCCGGAGCCGGCGTATGACGACGAGCGCAGCCAGGATGGCGAAGCGCCGGCGGCATCCGAGTGAGTGAAGCCCAGGATGGGCGCAACGAACGTCCGGCGACGGGGCATGGGT
>JBPCTA010000052.1:0-17593 GCA_051006595.1 Pirellulales bacterium | reverse complement strand
ATTGGCTGCCTCGATACACCGGCCGCGAGATCGGCGACTTCGGATCCTTCCTGCTGCTTGTCAACTTCTCGCAGTATGTCGAAGCGTTCGCCGAGCGGTTTGGGGTGCCGGTGCATGGCGACGGGTTCCCGATCCAATCGGCGACGGTGGAAAACCTCACGATCCTCAACTTCGGCATGGGCAGCGCGATGGCGGCCACGGTGATGGACTTGCTCTCGGCCATCAGTCCCCAGGCCGTGCTCTTCCTCGGCAAATGCGGGGGTCTCAAAAAGACGAAGATCGGCGACTTCATCCTTCCGATCGCGGCGATCCGCGGCGAAGGCACGAGCAACGAATATTTCCCGCCGGAAATCCCGGCCTTGCCCTCGTTCCGGCTTCAGGCGGCGGTGTCGGCGGCGATCGCCCGACACGGCTTCGATTACTGGACGGGCACGGTCTACACGACCAACCGCCGCGTCTGGGAGCATGACGACTCGTTCAGAGACTATCTGGTGAAGACGCGGGCCATTGGCATCGACATGGAGACGGCGACGCTCTTTGTCGTGGGCTTCGCCAACCACATTCCCAAGGGCGCGCTGCTGCTCGTCTCGGACAATCCCATGAGCCCTGAGGGGGTCAAGACGTCGGCCAGCGATCGCGACGTCAGCCGCCGCTTCGTGGAGAAGCATCTCGCGATCGGCATCGACGCGTTGCTCGAACTCCGTGATTCGGGCGAGTCGGTCAAGCACATGCGATTCGAGGATTCACCCCGGAATCCATAAACCGCCGTCGAACGTCAGCACAATTCCGCTGCTCGCTGCTCGTTCGATGCCGACTGCGGCGCCGTCTTACTTCGCGTTGAACTTGTAGGCCGCGTTCTTCGGGTCGAAGTCGGCGTCGGTGAAGCCGTTGTTGATCTTCACGTTCATGTAGGTGTATTCCTCCATGAGCAGCGGCTGACCGCCCGCTTCCTGGGGCCAGTCGTAGGCTTCGTAGCGGATCGGGATCAAATACTCGTCGTCGATGAACACCCTGGCGAGATGGAAGCGGAAGTTTCGCCGCGGCACGGGATGCACGACCTGCACGCAGGTGCAGATTCGACCATTGACTTTGGCGTCCTTGAAAAAGTTGACCTCGCACTCGCCGAACTGCTTGTCATGCTCGGCGACCTCGACGAGCCGCTTGGCCAGATTTTCCACGCCAATCTCGGTGATCGCGTAGCGGTTTCCCTGCATGGCCAGCGCGCCGTTGGGCTTGAGCGACACGGTCCCCACCATGGCCCGCACGCCGCTGCCGGCATGGGCAAGCATGTTGCCGTCGTTGTGGCCGTCGACCCAGATGCATTCCTGCCCCTTCACCGCCTCGGGCGCCAGGAAGTAGAGGTACACGCTGAAGGGCTCGTGACGGACCTTCGCGAACATGTATTCGTGGTCACAGAGTTTGCCGTCGATCCGTTCCCGCTTCACCATCGTGCAGGAATAATCCTTGACGGTTGAACGGAGTTGGCCAAGCCCTTTCTGGGCGAGTTCGAGGGCGGGCTGCAGCGGATGCACGCCACCACCTGCGATGGCCTGAGCGTCGGCCGCACCGACGTTGCCCTGGGCGACATCACCGTGGGGAACGAGGCCTGGCCCCTGAAGATCCTGCGCCTGGAGATCGTGCGATTGAACGGCCATGCCGAGGGCGATCGCCACGCACGCCATGCCCATCGGGCCCCACGCCCGCTCGCCGAGCATCGCCGACTGCCGAAGCATTTGCGTCCATGCACTCTGGGCCATCGATCCCTCCATGGATCTCGTTGCCGGAAACCGGCTCCATCGAAACTATCGCCGGGGCTGGCACTCCGGCATGAGCCGGCACCGACCTCATCGTCATGTTCGGCAGATTCGTGATGAACCACCGGACGGACGTGGCCCCCCGCTCGATGCGGCACCCGAGGTGGAATGCGCGAGCACGGAGCGAGGAGGCGGGAGTCTAGCCGCGGGCTGCGGGGTGTCGCCATGCCAGTTCCGCGGTGAAAAAGCCCCGTTTCATGCCCGAAAAGCCGATGGCTTGTCCGCCGGCAGCACGCCAACCATGCTCCATGGGTCTGTTCCGCCCGCGCCCGCCTGCCCTCCCGCTATGGCAACGACCGAGTTATCCCGACCAGCAGCCCCCCTCGTGGTGGCGTGTGTCGAGTCACAGCCCTTCGGCCAAAACACCTACGTGGTCTGGCGGGAGGGAGCCGCCGAGGGGGTCGTGATCGATCCGGGATTTGAGCCGAGGGCGGTGATCGACTGCCTCGAGCAGCAGGGCATTTCGCCTGCGGCGATCCTCCTGACCCATGGTCATTCCGACCACATCGCCGGCAACGCGGCTCTCAAGACGCGGTGGCCGGACCTGCCTATCCTGATCGGGCACGGCGACGCCCCGAAGCTCACCAACCCCGCTGGCAATCTCTCCGCGGCGTTTGGCCTGCCGCTCATCAGCCCCGCAGCCGACCGCCTGCTTGCTGACGGCGACCGCGTGCAGGCCGCCGGCATTGACTTCGACGTGCGGGAAATTCCGGGCCACTCGTCTGGCCACGTGGTCTTCGTCGTGGATGGTGTCGATCCGCCGGTCGTGTTCGGCGGCGACGTGCTGTTTCGCGAGGGTATTGGCCGCACCGACTTTCCCGACGGTGACTTCGACCGCCTTGCCGCCGGCATCCGCCGGCACCTCTATTCTCTTCCCGACCATGCCATCGTCTACCCGGGACATGGCGGCCCCACGACCGTGGGCCATGAACGGCGATTCAACCCCTTTGTGGCCGGCGGCCTGGACGAGAATTGACCGTGTCTGCCACCGCCATCGAAGATGATCCCATGCTCTCGCCCGCCGACATCACCGGGATGCAGCCACCGCCCACGCGAACGGGATCTGGCCGGTCGGCGTTCTGCCGCGCGGCGGGCCTGTCGTTGGCGGCGCTCGCCCGCCTCCTCTCGGGAGCGAGCGTTCGCTGGATCGCCAGTCAGCCGGATACCTGCCAGCGGGTCTACTTCGCCAACCACACCAGCCACCTCGACGCCCTCGTGGTCTGGGCGTCGCTGCCGCAAACGATCCGCGAAGTCACGCGGCCTGTCGCCGCCAAGGATTACTGGTCGCGGGGCTTCGTTCGCCGCTGGCTCGCCGAGGAGGTCTTCGACGCGATTCTCATCGACCGCACCGACATCAAGGTTCATCAGAGCCCTGTCGACATGATGCTGCGCGAGGCGGGCACGAGCCACTCGCTCATCGTCTTTCCCGAGGGAGGCCGAAGCGTGAGCGGCGAGGTGGCCGAGTTCAAGAGTGGCCTCTACTACCTGGCGAAGAAGCGGCCCGACATCGAGCTCATCCCGGTGCACATCGACAACCTCAACCGCGTGCTGCCACGAGGCGAGTTCCTTCCGGTGCCGCTGCTCTCCTGCATCAGTTTCGGCCCGCCGCTGTGGCTGGAACGGGGTGAGGCCAAGCTCGACTTCCTCGCTCGTGCCCGTCGGGCCGTGCTGTCACTGAAGGAATAGGCACGGGGATCCGACCGGCATGAACGATAATCGCACCATCGCGCTCGTCGCCGGCGTGCTCGCCCTGCTCACGGCGGCCACCGTGGTGGGACAGTTCCTCAAGCGGCATCCCGATCGCGGCCTCGACCCCGCCGCCGTGCGGACCTTCAACGACCGGCTCCGCGGCTGGTGGATTCTCTGCACGGTGCTGGCGGCGGCCTTTTGGCTGGGCACGACCGCCACGGTGGTGCTCTTTGGCCTCGTCTCGTTCTGGGCTCTCCGCGAGTTCATCACGCTCACGCCCACGAGAAAAGGTGATCATCGCGCGCTGTTCTGGGTGTTCTTCCTGTTCACCCCGCTGCATTACGTGCTCGTGGGCATGAATCGCTACGACGTCTTCAGCGTGTTTCTCCCGGTCTATGCCACGCTGTTCGTGCTCGCGAGGGTGGCGTTCGCGGGCGACTACAAGCGGTTTCTCGAACGTACGGCGAAGATCCAGTCCGGCCTCGTGGTCTGCGTGTATTGCCTGTCGTTTGCCCCTGCACTCCTGCAGATCCCGATCGACGCGACGGCCACCGCGGGCCGCAGCGGCAACTTTCGGCTTCTGTTCTTTCTGATTCTCCTCGTCCAGTTCGCCGACTGCATGCAGTATGTCTGGAGCCGCATGCTCGGCCAGCATCTCGTGGCCCCGGCGGTGAGTTCGAACCGCACCTGGGAAGGCCTGCTTGGCAGCGCGACGAGCACGGCACTTCTGGCCGCGGCCCTCTGGTGGGCGGCCCCCCCCTTCCAACTCTGGCAGGCCACCATCGCCGGCCTCGTCGTCGCGCTGATGGGCTTCGCCGGCGGGATGACGATGAGCGCGATCAAACGCGACCGCGGCGTGAAGGACTACGGCACGCTCGTGGTCGGCCACGGGGGCGTGCTCGACCGGATCGACTCGATGTGCTTCGCCGCGCCGGTCTTCTATCACATCACGTTGCTGGTGACGGGCACCAAGCCCGGCTGACCCGCGGCTACTGCGGCTGCGGCGTGCTGCCGGATCGACGTGCCTGGGAGTAGATCGACGTGCGGGCGGCACTCGTGGCCACGGGGGCCGACGTTGCGGGAGCCGAGGACGCCGGACGAGGGTCGGGGCTCTGGCCGCGAGTGGTCGCCGACCAGGCGCTGGCGGGCGGTGGCACGGCAGCGGCCAGCGACGCTGGGGGCGCGGGGCAGCCCTGTTTCACCCAATCGAGCCAGACGTGTTGCATCTGGGCAACGTTCGGCACGCCATAGTGTTTGCCGAGGGCGGCCGACCAGTTTTCGCTGTCGAGCCCCTCGGCGACGAAGGCCACGTACTTATGCCGGCCACCCCGCTCGATCAGATACCGGGCGAGCGAGTAGCCCTGCGAGTAGAGCGGCAGGACGTCGGCGGGATACTCCTTCATCGCGAACATCTCCGGGAAGGCGATGCCGCGACCGTTGGTGAGATGCTCGATCAGCATCCGATGCTGTCGGGCCCGCTCGACGGGATGCTCGACCGTGGTGCACGCGCCTTCGTCGGCCCAGCGGGGCAGCGGGCGGCGGAAGTAGCTGGCAAAGATCGTGTGCGTGATCTCGTGCGGCAACACGGAGTCGAGGATGCGCTCCTCGCTACCCTGGATCGTCATGGTCCAGTTGAACACTTCGCCGCGGTCAAACACGAAGCTCGTGGCGCCGCCGGCGCCGAGGGTCGCTGCAACTTGGGCCGTGATCGGACAGGGGCGGCTCCAACGGGGCAGCGGGCTCCCCGTCCATTCGACCGAGAGCGTATGGCGATATTGCTCGGCTGCATCGCCGATTTTGCGGGCCAGCGCCTCGGTGGGAGCTTCGACGATGAAGTTCGTCGTGCGATACCCGGCAGCCTGGACCCCTCCCGAGGTCAGGGCGACGGCCCCAGCCAGGAGCATGCATCGAGCCACACCAGTCCGAATCACCGCCCATCGATCGCTGAAGCGTCCACGCACCATGCCTGCCATGCCTCCATGCGTCGCAACGGACCGCGGCCGGGTTCCTTCCCGATCCGATGCTGTTTCCGACCATCACACGGGGGCGTGGAGGCCGAAACCAGCCGATCCATCGACAGGGGGCGGACGTTAGCGGCCGTTTCCAAGACGGGCCAGACCGCTTTCGGCCGTTGCCTCGTCAACCCTGTTTCCCGCGGCGCGGGCCGCCACCGCGGCGAATCCGGCGGCGAGGAGCGCCCACCCCGGAAGGGAGGGCGACAGCAGCATCACCCAGGCTCCCCCGGCCGCCGAGAGTGCCCACGGCCAGAACTGGGCGATCAGGTTCGACCAGCGCATCGGCCAGCGGGCCGCGGCGCTCCATCCAAACGCGAGCATGGCGACGAGGCCGACCGTGACGATCGCTCGCGATGATGTGGTGTCGTCGCTGCGGCGAACCACGCGAATCGTGACGCCTTCGGCTCCCTGGCCTCGGATGTGTACGCGACCCACACCGTCTTCAACCGTCCCGACGACGGCCTGCTGCCATGCCGACTCCAGCGGCGGCAGATCGCCGGCTTCGCGACTCGCGGCGAAGGCTTCGAGGCGTTCTCGATCAGCCGCAGGGGCTTGGTCGATGGCCACGGTGAAGAGTTTGGCCATTCGGCGCCGCACCGCGTCTTGCCGCACTTGCCACTCGTCCGATTCGATCGCCGGCGCAGACTCGGCCACTCGCAGCCGCATGCCCTCTGGCGGATCGATCGTCCACAGCACCTCGCGGCATGGCAATCCCTCCAGCCGTGGCGGCTCGAGCCTGAGCGCCGCGCCGGTATCGGGGCGACCGCCGGCGTCGCCCGCAAAGACGGCCACCATCGACCGCGGCCACTGGATGTCGTGCAATCGGACGTCCCAGGCGTCGCCCGCCGCCGGCGTAGCCTGCGTCTCCCGGCCGTCGATGAGCAGGTCGAAGAGCCGCATGCCCGGGGGCAGACGCAGCCGCACCACCGGCTCGGCCGCCGCCAGATCGAAGCGAACGAGCCCCCAGCCCCGACCACGGCGGTCAATCGCCAGATGGACAGTCGTGGCCTCGACGATGTTGCCGATGGGCGTCTGCAGGCCGCTGGTGTCGCGTGAGGCTGACGGTGACGGGCCATCGATTGCGTCGGCCATCGCCCGTGCGGCCAACACATAGTCGGGCCCCGATTCGCCCGGTGATACTTCGCGGACATCGACCGCGGTCGCCGTTCCCGTCGTGCCTTCGTCCGACGGCACGGCGGGAAGTTCCACGGCAAGGCCATCGGTGCATCGCCATGTGACCGCGAGGGGCGCATTGTCCGGAAACACGCATCTCGCCAACGGCATCCGTCCGCTGGCCGCGGGCCGCTCCCGCGTTCGCACCTCCATGCGGAGTTGGAATCGGCCGCATCGAGGCTGCTGGACGACTGCCGAAACCCGTGTCGGCGTGGATCGCGAGATGAAGATGTCCACCGGCGCTGGCAGCTCACCCGCTTCGGCAACCAGTGTCAGCCGATCGACCGTGGCTCCCTCGGGAACCTCGATGGGCACTTCGGTGAGCGGCGATGAGAGGGCGTCGATCTGGCAGTCGAGCGCAAGACCGACGTGGTCCACGGCAAAATCGACCTCCAGTCGTTGGGCGATTCGGTGCGGCTGCGGCCGACGGCGAACCGCCACCCGCGGAACCGGCCGGTTGCCTGCGCCTGAGGCCTGTTCGAGGGAGGAAAACGCGGGGTCGAAGCCCGGGGTCACCGCGTCCGATCGCCAGACTGCGACCACACCCGGGCCGTCGTCTTCACGTGGTCGCATCAGCGATAGGCCACTGGGAAGTTCCGGGATCACGTCGAGATCGGCATCCGCTGCGCACCGCACCATCCGCGCGTCGTTGCCCACGCCCTCGAGCCAGACGGCTGGAACGTCAAACACGCCGACCGGATCGACGAGCGGCATGAGAAACGCCATTTCGAGCCTGATCGGCCCCGCGGCGGGCTCGGGAAACTCGACGAGATAGCGGCCGTCGGCCAGCCGCATGGGCACGACAGGATGCTCCGTATCGACGAGCGGCTCCAGCCGCGGATCCACGCTCATGACCACCGACCGGATCGTGTTTCTCCCGGCGGTGATGTCATAGGTCGCCTTCACGAGGCACGAGTCCCGCCGCCAGACCACGTCATTGACACTCGTCGCCTCAGTGGCCGTCGCAGCCAAGGGATGGCGGGGATCGATCGATCGCGACAGCCGAATCCGCGAAGCCCGCGAAACATCGTGCCCGTCGCCGGACGACGGTCGGCTGACGATCACCGGCCTCCAGAAACCGCTGCCGTCGCCGGATTCGCACTGCCATGTCGTGATGGCGTTGGCCGCGCCGGTGTCCATGATCTCCACCGTCGACCGCGGTGCCGGCGGGAGATGCACGATCGACGTCTCCACGATTCCCGTCCGGACAACCTCGGGCATGACCTCGAGTTCGACACGGTGCCGCCCCGGAGCGGTTGCCACGATCCTGGCCAGCGATCCATCGACCTGCACGGTGGCCCCGCGGGCGTCGCCGAGCCAGCCCTCCGGCAGCCGCCAGTGGCCGGCGGCCTGGTCGAGCACAAGCATCCCGCCACGATCCGCATCGATGTCGAGCAGCAGCCGCCACCAGGCACCGACGCCTTCGGCGACGACCAGGCGACACTCCTGCACCCGCACCGCCTCCGCGGCGGCCACCTCGTCTTGGGCGAGCAGGCGAAACAGCGGCTCGGGCACCAGCACGGTGCCGGCATCTTCCTCGGTCATGAGCAGCACACGGTAGGGCGCACGCGCAGGTGCTTCGTCGGCGCGGGCCACGGGAAGCGGCACACCGCTCCACACGATCGCCACCCCCACAGCGGCCAGCCGCAGGCGGTGCGGCCCCGCGCACCAGACGCCCGCCAGCGCTCCCCACCAGATCGCCCGCGCGATCGTCGTGAGCGGCGGATCGAGCCAGAGTGCTGCGATCGCGGCGGCGATCATGCCCACGACCGCCGCCGAGGGTCGCCATCGCATCAGCGGAAACATCGCGGCGGCAGCGACGAGCCCGCATGCGATCGCCGTTGATGCGACCAGCCGGCGGCGCACGACTGTGATGCTGCCCGCGTTGGTACCGCCCACGGAGGGCATGTCGATGCGACGAAATCCGACCATCGTGCCAGCGTCGGCGTCGCGATCCGCAGCCGATGCCGAGGCCGCATCGAAGAGCCTGGCGATCCACCCGCTCGGCCCGGCGAGATCGACACCGGCCGCAGACACCTCCAGATCGGGCGGCACCATCAGTCGAAGCCGTCGGTCGAGCACGGGCACATCGATGCCGATGGCCATCGAATCGATCCGCCACAGGCCGAAGCCGGGGTTCTGCTCGACGATCCCACGAGCGACGAGGCGGAGTCGGCCACGGCCCGGCGGCAGGCCGACTCGCACCTCGCCACCGGTCGTCGGCGGGCCGTCGAACGGCAGCGACTCGCCGTCGATGAACAGCTCTTCGAGCCGCAGCCCGCGAGGCACGGTCAGCATCAGATCGTCACGGCCTCGGTTCTCGATTTCAAAGTCGGTGTGGCACTCGCTTCGGCCCGAGTTATGGCACCATGCGGTCGTGATTTCCCGCCAGGCCCAGGCCCGAGCCTCGGCCACATCGGTCGGCACCAGTTCCGCGGCCGGCAGCTCGTCTGGCCTGCCGACCACCGTCGCCGGGTCGCCGTAGGCCATGTCAGTCACCAGGCCCGTCGTCTCCCGGTCTTCCGCGATCGAAGGCGGCAGTTCCGTCAAACGACGATTGACGATGCGAGGCCGCACGCTGCCGGCGGCCCGGACGACGAGCGTGCCCCGCGGTTCGGTGCCGCCTTCGACCCATGCCAGTGGCATGGGGACCGGCCCCACGAAGGGCATCGAGCGACTGCCTCGAAAGGTCACCTCCCCCTCGATCGCCGGCCGAAACTCGACCAGCCACGAGTCTCTGATCGCCGTCAGCCGCGCGAGATCGCCGCGTTCGCTTTCCGCCACGCCGAGCCGGCGAGCGAGCACCGTGCCGCCGGAGGGTTCCACGAGCGACCATTCCATCGACTCGCCCAGCGGCTCGGAAAAGTGGACGACGATCGCATCGACGTCGCCCGCATCCGGCCGGCAGGTAAACAGAAACGTCTCGAAGAGCTGACCATCCCGAGCGACGAGCTGCACCTGGGCGGAGGCCTCGAGCGGCGGCCGACGTCTCACGAGCCGAGCCGCGCGGCTTGTCGCGCGGTCGCCGCCCATGATCCTGCCACGGGGCGAGCCCGGCTCAACCAACGCGGCAAGCCGGCCCTCGGCGGGGACGATGCCGATCGGGCTGCCCTCCACCTCGATGACCGCCTCGGGGCCAACGCGAAACTCGACGAGGGCGGAGCCGGCGGATTCTCCCTCGAACCGCACCATGTCCATGTCGCCGGTGACAAAGTCGCCACCGACCGGCACGCCCTGGCGGTGGCCGGTGATGCGGAGTCCGAGCCCGCGACTCCGCGTGGCCGCCTCGGCCAGTCCGATGCGGAGCTCACTGATGCCGGCAGACCGCACGACCCGCCAGTCGATCGCGCGGCCGGCATCCTGGACTGCGGCATCGTGGACCGCGGCAGCCTGGACCGCGGCGGCACGGGTGTCGCCGGCCTCGGCGTCGGCCTGATCAAAGACGCCATCGGCCGCTCCCCAGTCGACGGCTTCGACCGAGTCGATGAACCAACCGGCGCCGAGTTTTGCCGTCACACCGAAGGCCTCGCCCGATACCACCCGCAGATCACAGGCCGCGCGGCCGAGCACCGCACCGGGCGAAATCTCGACCGTGGTGATGCGGACGGAGTCGAGTTCGGTGCCCCTGCGGCGGAGCTGGACTGCGACCCTCGCCGCTGCGGACTGTTGCTCGAAATACAACCTCGCCGACATCGCGGCAGACTGACGTTTTTCGGCCGCACTGCCCTCTTCCGTCGGCAGTACGGGCCACCGGGCGGCGATCGCTGGATCGACCGCCACGCACTCCTCGAGCACGCTCGATTCGACCACGAAGCCAGGATCGATCACCACCGTAATGCCTCCGCCCGCCCAGCGTTCGGCGGCGGGCCGCACCGTGGGCACCACGTGCCGGGCGTCGCTCGTCGTCTTGGCAACGCCCACGATGTCGATGGGGATCCTGGTGCCTGCCAACGCCGCCGGAACGTCGATGAGCAACCTCCGAGGATCGGCGTCGGCAAGGTCGATGTCGTTGGCATCCGGCATGGCGGGCCTGACCCTCGTGACGTCCAGCCCCT
The DNA here is from genome assembly GCA_051006595.1 of Pirellulales bacterium. Classification (GTDB taxonomy): domain Bacteria; phylum Planctomycetota; class Planctomycetia; order Pirellulales; family UBA1268; genus QWPN01. The sequence goes on along the minus strand of JBPCTA010000052.1, from coordinate 6,847 downwards.
GATCTCTGCGAAGCGCGATCGCGCCCGAGATCCACGCGGCGTCCGGCACGACTCGGGCGGTGAGTTCAGCCTGACCACCCCGGATGACCACTCGGTTCCAGACGCGAAGTCGGGGCTGCCTGGCTTCTCGTGACGCGATTGCAATTCGGACGCTCTCCGTCGCGCCGAGGTCGATCCGCCAGGTTCCGGGAGTTGTGGCCGACGGGGCCCCGACCACGGCCATCCCGGCGGTGTCCCCGGAGACGATGGGCCGCACCCCATCGGCCAGCGTGAGATCGATGCGGGTGGCCAGGGCAGGCACGAGGGGAAGGTGAATCTCGGTTGCATTCTCGACCGGCGGTACGAAGGTGAAGTGGCAGCTGTAGGTGCCTGGGCCTGGGATGCGCATCGCGATCCCGCCATCGGGGAGCCCGAAGACGGCAGCCTCGCCCACGCCATCGGCCGTGCGAACCAGGCCAGCGGAAGCGTCAATCCTGCCGAGCGGCATCTGCAGACACGTCGCCGCGACTGGGCCGATCTCAAACTCCAGCGTGCCGACGAGCCTGCCCAACCCGTCCATCGACACGACATACCGCGCCACGTCGGCCAGCGATCGCGGGCCTGGGTGCCGCTGCGACACGTCGCCTAGCCGGGCGGCAGCCCTCTCGAACTCGGCCAGCGGCATGGGCACCAGCCGTTCGCCGTCGAGCGGCAGGTCGCGGATTCGGCCTGCGGGCACGTGCACACGGACGAACTCGACTCCGGCCGCCGAACTTCCCGACGCAAGATTCCCAGTCGCGAGATTCCCAGTCGCCGCATTCGTGTCGAACGCGGCCGTGGAAGGCCCCTCATCGGCACACGCAGGACGTCCGCCGACGGTGAGCATCAGCAGCGCGAGCAGCGGCACAAGCCGGCCGTTCATGGCGACCTCGCCTGGGTCGTGGTGGGCGAATCGTCCAACGCCGACGCGACGATCAACGACGGCCGTGCGGCATGCGGTCGGGTGAGTGAACTGGCGGAGGCCGCACTCTGCGGAATCAGGCCGCCTTCCTCACGCTGCGGGTCGATCACGAATCGCAAGGCCCAGGCCATCAGCGCGAGGGCTGCCCCGGGCAGCGCCGCCTGTGCGAAGAGCGGTGCCACATCGGGGGCGGCTGCCGCGGCGAGTCCGAGCATTGCCATCACGCCGAGGAGCAGCGGCATGCGTCGAACTCCAGGCCAGTAGACGACCGCCAAACCCGCGGCCAACGACACCCCCGAGGCGAGGAGCACGAGAAACCAGTTCGGAACCACCACGGCCGTGGTGCCCCCGGGCCCGCCGATCCCGGCGAACACGAACGTCGTCTCGGCGAGCGGTGGCACAGCGACGGTCGCCGTCGCCCCGATTTCGGGAACGGCAGAACGCTCCGTCACCGCCCCGGCCTCGACGGCCGCGATCCAGGAGGAGAGTTCCTCGGACGACGCCGCTGGAACGAGCCGCCATCCCAGGGTCGAGGGCCGCCACCGCTGCTGCGATGTCCACGCTGCCGGCATGCCAAGGAGATGCTCGTCGGGGCGGGCATGGATCGACCAATAAAATCGCCGCTCGAGCACGGGCGGCTCAAACACCGGAGGCTCGAGGCGAATGGTGGCGGGCAGGCCGAATCGCGCCGCCAGGCCGGCCCAGCCACCGGGCCGCGGCGTGGTGGTGCGGATGTCGAGCCGCCACCGCCGCGCGGGATCCACCCTCGGCAGGTCAACGACCAGCCGCGCGGCTCGCGGCGCCGCCGACACGAGAGTGCCATCGAGCCGCACCTCGCAAACGGCTCCAGTTCCGGCATCAAGCGTGTCCGCCGCGGGCAGCGACATCACGATGCGATCCTCGGCGGCGGAGACGACATACGTGCGAATGTCTTCGCGCATGCCAGGCAGCAGCCGCGTCTGCAGCCAGGCCGCCTCCACGACCATGCTTCTGGCGGCATCTCCACCCCGGGTGGAGAGCGCCAGAGGGAGCACGAACTGCGGCTTGGGCGCCGACCATGTCTGCACGGCAGCTCCGACGACCGGCGGCGCGTCCCGTCGCCACGTCTCGCCACGCAGTCCGAGGGCAAGGGCATCCGGCGCCGCGACCGAGATCGTCTGTCGAGCCAGACTCGCCCCCCGCGGCAGCACCAGCGGAAGATCCACGACCGCGGTCGACTCCGGCGGTATGGCGGGCGTGGGCATCCGAAAGCGGACGGTCACTTCTCCGACTCCGAGCAGCGGCGAGGGAAGCACCGCCCGCACGCAGTTCGAGGCCGCGACGCCATCCTCGGCCGCCTCGGCCGTCTCATCCGTCGCGACTTCCGTGGGATCGAGCAGGTCGCCATCCTGCCGCACTTCGAACGCCCCGGCGGACGCGATCGCATCGGGCACGTTCAACTCGATGAACTCGAGCGGCACGTGCAGCACGTTGAGCCGAATCGTCTCCTCGACGATGATCTCCGACGTGTCGATGGATGCCTGCGCCGTGATCGCCGCTTCGACTCGCCGTGGCAGAAACCTGCGGGCGGCGGCAAACGCCCCCTCCACGGCGTCCAGTCGGTAGACGAGCGCCGTCTTGTCGGCATCGGCGAGGGGCACCGCAGCGGCGGTCTGCCGCACGAGGCCGTTGATGCCCTCGTTCTCGGGCAAGAGTTCGATGTCGCTCTGCGACGCGATCACGACCACGGCCGGCCCCACGAGATCGGCGCGGGGCACGGGCAGCTTCCAGGAGACGAACGCCGAATCCTTCTGGATGGGAAGGCTGGCCCGCACCTCGATCACCGCATCGCCGGCCAGGGCCTGGGCGAACGGGATCACGATTTCGCCCGTCTCCGTGGTGACCGCGGCGACATCGACGGCCCCCGCCGGCCCCACCTCGTCGATGCTCCAGGCCGGGTCGATCGCGACGGCGATACTGCTCACCGGGGCGCCGCGGGCGGCCACGCGAAAGCGAGCGTCGAGCACGACCCGGCTCCCACCCACTTCGTAGCGATACTCCGGCTCGATGACGACGCGGCTCCTTCGCGGTCGAACGACGAGCGGCAGCGACGCCGGCTGGGCGTCGAAGGCGAAGGCGGCGATGAAGCCCGGCTGGCGAACGTTGGCCGGCGGGTCGACACGCCGCAGCTCCGTCGTGTCGCTCCAGGTGACTCTCCAGTCGCCATCGACGACGATGCTCACCCGTCCCCACTGCCGCCAAGCGGCGATACCCTCGACGGCGAAACCGATCGATTCGAAGGCGGCTGCACCCGAGGGATCGACCGCCCGCTCGCAGCCGAGTTCGACGACCGCGCGGCCTTCCCCCCCGACATCGACCGCAACGTCAACGGTGGTGAGGTTGGCGGTGCCATCGATGGTGACCAACGACGCCGGCGGTTTCACATCCCGGAGCGTCGCACCCGGCGGCAATGTGATCTTCACTCGCGACGTGTCTGGAGGCAGATTGGCGAGCCGAATCGTGGCCTCGGTCACCGCATTGCGACCGTCGATGCGGATGGTGCTCTCGGTGACGACCTCCGCCGCCACGCCGGGCCGGTCCTGATCGTCACGAGCATCTGCGATACGAATGCGGACAGCTCCCACCAGTCCGGCGACCGACACGATGCTGCCCCCGACCTCATCGTCGGCGGTCGCGACAGGTTCATCGGCCGCGCGGGGCTGCACGCGAACCACGGGCGTGCGCCGCGTTGAACGCACCTCGACACGCGAGGCCACGGCCACCGGCACGTGGAGATCGAACGACTCGTGGGTGGCGGTCGCAGCGACGGCCAGCCGGCCCTCGAGCACGACGGTATGCCGCACGTCGGCATGTGCGTCTGGCACGGCGTCAAACCAGGCTCGATAGCCTCCGCGGCGCGGGTCCACATCGACGACCATCCGTCCCGGACCTTCGTGTCGCGGGGAATCTGTCAGCAGGAGGCCGCCGAGTTCAAGAGGCACGGCCGCCCAGCCAGTGAGCGACTGGCGGATGCTGCACTCGACCGTGACCGGGCAGCTGACGGCTGCCGTTGCGTCCACCGGTTCCTCCGGCGTGGCGAGGCCGCGGGCGTCGATCCGCACGACGACGTTCTCGAGCACGGCCGCCGGCGGCTGCAGCGGTCCGGCCAATCCCTGCTGCATGCGGAAAAGGTCGACGAAATCCCGATATCGAAAGCCGGGCACGGGCACCAGACGCCCCGCATCGTCTTCCATATAGAAGAGTTCGGGGGCGACTTCCCGAACTCCCGGCACGTTCGTGCTGCCCTCGCCTTCCTGGGCTGCACCGCGATCCCACCATCCCCCGAGCGCAAGGGCGATCACCATGAGGCCCCTGAGGAGCCTCACCGGCATCACGCGGGCTGATCGGAAAAGAGGGCGATGCATGTCGGACGGCTGAAGCAGAGTCGCTCGTGGATTGGGATCGGCGCGCCGCGGGACCAAGGAAAGCGTAGCCCGAAACACTCCGCAGAGCGCGCAGATTTTGCATGTTCCGCAGGCCCTACAACCGCTCCATTCGGTCTTCCTGCCCGCCACCGGCCCTCACCGGACCACGAGAATCATCCCAGGAGCGTGCGCATCGTCGCGAAGAGCTGCGGTGTGCAAGCCGCGATGAATGCCGGATCATCGAGCGGAATCACCTCCGGCCCACCGGCAAAGGAGCCGACCGCGGCCCCGGCCTCGCGGGCAATCAGCAGCCCTGCGGCCGCATCCCAGCAGGCAATCCGCCGGGCCCAGAAGGTGTGCAGGCGACCGCTCGCGACGTAAGCCAGATTGAGCGCCGTCGAACCGGTCCGCCGCACCGCGTGCACGTGGGGCAGCACGGCCAGAAAGTCGGCGACCGCCGGGGAACTGGACGAGACATGGGGCGGAAAACTGACCGCGGCGACGGCATCCACCGGGTCGGTGACGGCGGCAGACGAGATCGGCACGCCATTCAAGAAGGCGCCGCCTCCTCGACGTGCCGTGAAGCACTCGTCGCGCAGTGGGTCGTGGATCGCGGCCACGAGCAGGTCGTCGCCCTCTGCCAGCGCGATCGACACGCAATAGGCCGGAAAGCCGTGGACGTAGTTGGTCGTGCCGTCGAGCGGATCGACGATCCAGCGGATGCCCGAACCGGAATGACCGGGCTCTCCGGTCGCGATCGGCGGCCGGCCATGCTCCCCTTCTTCACCGACGAAACCGTGGTCTGGAAACGCCTCCAGCACGATTCTGCGAATTTCGTGCTGCGAAGCATGATCGGCCTCTGTCACGAAGTCGCGCGGGCCCTTCGTCGTGGCCTTGAATCGGCCGATCCATTCACCCAGCACCCGGCCGCCCGCCCGGGCAGCGGCTTCGCAGACGGCCAGTGGATCAGACGACGATTGCATGATGGGCTCCGAAGGATGCTCGAACATAGCAGACGGAGGAGCCCGTCTGCCGCCGCCGAATCAACGCTACAATCACGACCATGACGCCCTCCACCCCGCATGCTCTCTGGTCGCTCTCGGACGCCGTTGCCACACAGCGGGCCGTCGGGCCGCACGTTGCTCTGGAGTTGCATCTGCAACGGCCAGCCGATGGCCTCACGACACTGACGAACGACCACCGAGACCATCTGTTGGGCGTGGGCGTGGCCAACAGTGCTTCCGCGGCAGGGGAGTCGGAGGGGCCGCTGACCGATCACTGGCTTCGCGGCTCGGATCTCACGGCCATTTATGAGCCCGCCGATCCCCGCCAACTGCGGGCGACGGCCATGTGGCGAATCCGCGAGGCCCAACCGGACGTCGCCTGCTGGGAGGCGGTGGTCTCGGCGCAGACGTCGCTCCTCGAGAGCGATGCGTCGCTCGCCGTGATCTCCGACGTCGAGGCCGACGAACTTCTCTGGTCAGCACCGCACGAGTCGAGCCCCCACTGGCAGTCAGTCGCCCCCCACACGCCGCTTCCCGAGGAGGCCACCAGCCTGCTCATTCGGCGCGGGAGCGTGAACGGCGCGGCGACGAGCGTTTTGATCGCCGGCCATCCTGCCGACCGAAGGCGAATCGCGTTGCAACGCTCAGGGGGTCGCGTGCGAATCGAGTGCTGGCTCTTTCCGTCCGTGGTGGAAAAGGGTGTTTTGCTCCGCAGCCGCGTGCTGGCTGCGATCGGCCCACGACTCGCGGACGAGACGTGGGCCGGTCAGGCCGCCACGACGTTCGCCGCCTCTCCGCCACCATTGACGACATAATGCGGCTTCTCCTCGAGCCTCGTGGATCCGTCTGTCCGAGCCCAACGCCGTGACGCGTGGCGTGACCCCGGGAATACGACCAGATCCGGTGGCCTGCAAGCGCGGCCTGACGGCCGGTCGGTGGCCCCATAACCAGACGCAGGGCGCCCGCGGCCTCACGGCCGGTCGGCTTGTACCGGAACCCGCGGCCTAACGGCCGGTCGGCAGGCACGGGCAGGAACTCAGCGAGGGGCTGCCCGTGTCCCGGAGCCGGCGTATGACGACGAGCGGAGCCAGGATGGCGGAGCGATGTCGGCATCCGAGTGAGCGAAGGACAGGATGTCCGCAGCGAGCGTCCGGCGACGGGACATGGGCAGTCCCGAGCCGTGCAGGAGGGCTGCACGCGGCCTTACGGCCGGTCGGCTTTCACGGGCATGGGCAGCCCCGAGCCGTGCGACAGGGCGGTCACAAACGGCCTCAATGCGGCCGCTTCGGACGTGTTTTTTGACGTGGCGTGATTTGCCTCGCTGGCGTTACATTGCCCCCATCTTTCCTGTGTTCTCTTCGCCATGGATCGGCGCGACCGCTTCCGCACCTGCGGCCCGCGGTTCGATGGATCGTTGGCGAAGGCATCTGCCAACACCGACTCACGGACGAGGTTCATCCCGTGTCAGACATCGTGTTTGCGTTCGATCCGGCGATCCA
>JBPCTA010000051.1:0-4096 GCA_051006595.1 Pirellulales bacterium | reverse complement strand
CCGCGCCGGGAGCGGCCGACGAGCGGTCATCCTGGCTGTTCGCCGCGGGGGGCCTCTCGGCCACGCTCTTCTATCTCACGACCTACGCGCTGGCGACGATCGGCCTGTTCGGTGCCGTCGCCTACCTCGGCCATCGGTGGCCCGAGTGGACCAGCGGCAGCGGCCCACGACCGCCCCGCGAGGAGATCACCACGGTTGATGATCTCGACGGCCTTTCTTCCACCAACCCGGTCGCCGCCTTCGCGCTGGCCGTGTTTCTGCTCTCCCTCGCCGGCATCCCGCCGCTGCCGGGCTTCTGGGGCAAGCTCTCGCTCGCCGTCTCGACGCTCGAAGTCGATTGGAACTCACCCATCACGCTGGGTAGCCGCCGCTGCTGGTTCGTGGGCCTGGCCGTCGTGCTCGTGATCAACGCGGCGATCGCCGCCGCCTACTACCTGCGGATCATCGCCGCGATGTACTTCAAGACCACGAAGCGGGGCGTGCAGGCCGATGGCGGCCTCGCGGGTGGGCTGGCGATGCTCGCCTGCCTCGCACTCGTGGGCATGGTCACGATCCAGCCTCGCGGCCTGTTCACCGCCGCCTCGCGGGCCGGTGAAAGCATCGTTCCTCAGGCAGCCGCGGCCGCCGCACAGGTTTCCCTCACCCCCGAATCGATCGCCACCACACCCTGATGAGCACTCCGCCTACTCTCGCGGCCGTCGAGGCGATCCTTGCCGATGTCGCCGATCCCGAAACCGGCCGGCCGATCACCGCCATGGGGCAGGTCGTGTCGGTGGCTGCTGATTCGGCGGCAATCGCCGTCACCGTTGGCCTTACCACGCACTCCGCCATCCGCTGGAATGCCACGCGGGCCCGGATCGAGGAACTCGTGCGAACGAAGTTTCCCGACGTGGCCGCCGTCTCCGTCGCCGTCGTGCCGCACGACCGGCCGCCGACGAAACTCGGCCAGATCGGCCTCGAGGCCAAGAGCGTGATCGCGGTCGGATCCGGCAAGGGGGGCGTGGGCAAGAGCACGATCGCCGCGAGCATCGCGATCGGTCTGGCGCGGGCCGGCAGCCGCGTTGGCCTGCTCGATGCCGATGTCTACGGACCGAGCGTGCCCCACCTGCTGGGCCTCACCGGCCGGCCGCAGGTGGAGAACGGCAAGATACTCCCCATGACGCTCGATATCGGCGGGCATTCGATGCCGGTGATGTCGATGGGATTTCTCGTGCCGCCGGGCGAGGCGGTCGTGTGGCGGGGCCCGATGCTCCACGGCGCGATCACCCAGATGCTCCGCGACACGCTCTGGGGACCGCTCGACTACCTCGTGATCGACATGCCGCCGGGCACGGGCGACATCGCGCTGACGCTCTCGCAGGCCCTGCCGCTCTCGGGCGCCGTCGTCGTCTGCACGCCGCAGGACGTCGCGCTGCTCGACGCCACGAAGGCGATCGCGATGTTTCGCAAGGTCAACATCCCCGTGCTCGGTATGGTGGAGAACATGAGCTTCTTCCTCTGTCCTGACACGCAGAAGAGGTACGACATCTTCGGCACGGGCGGCGAGAAACGGACGGCCCGTGAACTCGAGATCCCGTTCCTCGGCGAGGTTCCGCTCCAGATCCCGATCCGCGAGCACGGCGACGCCGGCACGACCGCCGCCAACTACGACGACCCGGCGAGCCGCCCCTACCTCGAGGCCATCTGCGATCGGCTCGTGGGTAATCTCGCCGCCACGGCGGCCGTCCGCCCTCCGATGCCCTCGCTTCCCGTGCTCTGAAGCCCGCATCAATACAACCACAGCCGCAGATCCGGCCGCTGCACCACGGGCTGTGGCGTGAATCGCATCACTCGGGCCACCGACCGCACCTCGGCCGACTGCGACCCGAGCCGCGCCCAGTCGCGAAACGACGGCCGCGCCGGTGCCGCCACCTCCGGCACACCCCACACCCCGCACACGCTGTGCCAGAAGTCGTCAAGACGGCGGCGACGGACGTGGATCGCATCGAGGCCATACCAGTCGCCCGGTTGCTCGACGACGATCGCCCTCAAGTCACCGGCGATGGCAACCACGGCATCGTCGAGCCGCCGCGCCGCCGACTTCATCTCGTCGAGCGTGAGCCGGCACCCCGGCACATAGCACGTCCTTAGCGCCCGGTAGCGGAACGGGCCCACGCCAGCGATGCTCGCCAGCGGGAGCCGCGTGATTGCGATCATGGCCCCGCGATCGGCCAACCGCTGCACGCTCTCCCGCACCCACGCCGCCACCTGATCGACCGCGAATCCATAGAGCAGGTCGTTGCCAATGTCGGTGACGAGTGCCAGCGGCGTCACGGACGCGCCTGTTGCTGCCCGCTCGCGATCGAGCGCCCGCCAGAGGCCACAGCCGAGGATCGACGGCAGCCGGCGGAGGGCGACCCGGCTGTTGACGCCGTAGGAGCGGCCGTGCCCCGCCGCGACGAAGAGCTCGGCCGAGCCGCCGGTCCGAGCCCGTGTGATCGCGGCAAGTCGTGCGAGACCGCGCGACACATTGCTCGCGCCGAGCACGACGATCGGCGGGCGGCTCGGCTGCAAACGCACGGTCAGTTCCACCGCCGCCACGGCGTGTCACCGGCGGAGAGGCCCTGGAAGCACGAGGCGGCGAGCATCGCGAACATGATCCCGAGAAATGGCTGGCCATGGGTGTAGCCCCACCAGGCCACGAAGGCCCCCGCCGCCACGCCGATGATGCCGGCGATGCGATGGGCCTCAGTGACTCCGAGCGTCAGCAGGCCCTCACGGACGATCTGGCCACCGTCGAGCGGCGGGACCGGAATCAGATTGAGGAGCGGCCAGTAGATGTTGACGTACAGCAGAAAGTCGACGAACACGTAGAGCATCAAGGGCAGATTGCCGCCCCGGTCGAGCCCGAGCCGGTTGCCGATCACCGGAATCGGGAATGGTGTGGCGTAGCCAGCCACCTTGAGGGCGACGATGACCGCCGCCGCGAGGCAGAGCTGCGCCAGCGGCCCCGCCGCCGCCACGAGCAGCCGCTGGAGCGGTCGCAGATGTCGCCGGCCCCAGACCTCCGGAATCGCCAGGCCACCGAAGTGGTAAAGCACCACGTGCGCCGCCTGCCCGAATCGGCGGTAGGCCATCGCATGGCCCATCTCGTGGACGAGGATCGAGGCGAAGACCACGCCGACCCAGATCACGAGCATCTGGAGGAGCCTGCGCTGGTCACCGAGCGAATACGACTGGCAGACGCTCCAGCCGAGAAGCGCCGCGGCCGCCCAGAACCATGCCGAAACCCGCACCCGGACGCCCGCCAGGTCGAAGAGCAGATCGACGGATGTGGCTTGGGGTTCGGCGAGCATCGTGGCTCCCATGGTACACGCCCGACAACCGCTCAGGCCGCAACCCGGCCTGCCGCCGGCCGCCCGCCGGCATCGCGGGCAAGGGCAGCTCCACTGGCGGCGATCGCCACCACGGCTTCCGCGGCTCGGGCCGCCGATCCGGGACGGGCGATGGCGGCAGCGAGCCTCTCGAGCCGCTCCACGACCCCTGCCCTCGAAGCAGAATCGGCCAGCCAGTCGACCACATGCTCCGCCACGCGCTCGGCCGGATCCTGCACGGCGAGGTATTCCGGATAGATCGCTTCTGGATCGGCAGGGACGACGGCGGCCGGCGGACGCCACTCGCGGCGCACCGGCCCGATCGGTTCCCGCGACACCAGCAGGTTGACCAGCGTGATGAACCGCGCCCGACGCAACCAGCTCTGCACGACGTAGGCAAACCCGCTGATGCGGTAGACGATCACCGTCGGCACTCGGGCGGCGAGCAACTCGAGCGATACCGATCCCGAGCAGGCAATCGCCGCCCGGGCCTCGCTGATCAGCCTGAGCGTGCGGCCCGCTTGCACATCGATGCCAAGACCGCGTGCCTCGGAAACGCCGTCGATGACCTCCTGAATCCGCCGCGCGTGGCGGTCGTGCAACGCCCCAACCGCAAACCGCGCGGCCGGCATCTGCAGTCGGATCAGCCCCGCTGCACGAATGAGCCTGGCGAGGTTGCCCTCGATATCCTGCCAGCGCGATCCGGGAAGGAGCAGGACAAGCGGCTGCGGGCCGCAGCAGGC
>JBPCTA010000050.1:0-7096 GCA_051006595.1 Pirellulales bacterium | reverse complement strand
GGCTCGTTCCGCTACGAGGTCATCGTCCATTCTGCGGTGCCGGAACCCGATCTCAAAGAAGCACTGACAGCCACACCATGAAAGATCCAACCGTCCGCGGCGTTGTTCATCTGATCGAGGAGACCAAGACCTTCGGCCAGAAGGGTTTTCGGAAGCGTCTGGTGGTGCTCGAGCAGTCGAAGGCCTCCTTCACCAACTTCATTCCCGTCGAGTTCGTGAAGGATAGCTGCGACGCGGTGGACGATCTGGCCGTGGGAGACGAGATCGAGGTGACCTACCGGTTGAGCGGCCGCCGCTGGCAGCGGGATGAGGCCAGCGAGGCCAAGTATTTCTTGACTGCCGAGGGTCTCTCGTTCAGGCATCTCTCCGGCGGCGGGCACGCGACCGCCGGCCGAGACGATGCTATCGACCCCAACGACGCCCTCGCCGAGGCCGGTGACGACGACGTGCCCTTTTGAGCGACTCACGTTTGAGCGTCTCGGGCAACGAAGCCTGAGCAGGACACCGAGCGCCGTATCGATCAAGTCGTGCCCATCGACCCAGCGGTGGGTGCGGTTCCTCCGCACCGAGATCGTGGCCGCCCAGCACAAGCAACAGCGGCTCAGCTTGCAGCGGCCGCCAGGCCGGCGACAAACCCGCTGGCCCAGGCCCATTGGAAGTTGAACCCGCCGATCCGTCCGTCCACGTCGAGCACCTCACCGGCGAAGAAGAGCCCCGGGCAGATCCGGCTCTCCATGGTTTCGAGCCGGACTTCTGTGAGGGGCACGCCTCCCGCGGTCGCCTCGGCCACCGTGAAGCCACGATCGCCCACGATCGGCAGCGGTGTGTTGGAGACCGCGGCCACCAGCGCCTGCCGCGCATCTCGCGTGAGATCGCCTGAGGTCGGGGCGGCGGCCGCCTCGCAGAGGCAGCGGGCAAGCCGCTCGGTGAGCCGCTCCCGGAGCACGGCGAGCGCTCCGCGGCGCTGGCCGTCGAGGAGCAGGCGATCGATCGATGCACCCGACTCGCCGGGCAGCCAGTTGATCGAGAGCGTTGCCCCCGGGTCGGCGTGACGGTGGACCAGCCAGTGACGGCTGACGTCGAGCACGGCCGGGCCTGACAGGCCCAGATGCGTGCAGAGCGTGCTGCCGGTCGTGGTGCAGAGCCGCTTGCCGGCGGCCGAGCGCAGGGTGAGCGTGGCGGGGAGCGCGAGGCCCGAGAGAGACGTGATCCAGTGGCCGGTGGGGAGCAGCAGCGGCACGAGCGCCGGCACGATCGGATCGGTGAGTGAATGGCCGAGGCCTCGGGCGAGGTCGAATCCGCCGCCGTCGGAGCCCGACTTCGGCAGCGATTTGCCGCCCGTGCAGAGGATCACGCGGCGAGCGTGCAGGGGGCCCGCATCGGTGGTCACCACGAAGCCCGCGTGGTCGCGGTCGAGTCGGGAGACCCGCGCCGGATGCTCGATCCGGCAACCAGCGGCGATGGTCTCGCGAACGAGGGCGTCGAGCACGGTGCGGGAGGAGTCGGTCACGGGGAAGAGCTTGCCGGTATCGGCCTCCCGGTAAAACTCGACTCCGGCCTCACGAAAGAAGGCGGTTGTGTCGTCCACGCCGAACCGCCGCAGCACCTTGCGGATTGCCGGCGGCGTGGCCCCGGCATAGTCAGCCTCGCTCACGGCGTGGTGCGTGATGTTGCAGCGGCCGCCACCGGCCACCAGGATCTTGGCGCCGAGCTTGCGGGCCCCGTCCACGGCGACGACCCTCAGTGGCTTGCCCGCTGCCGCGGCGGTGCGGCCTGCCCAGGTGGCCGCAAACAGTCCCGCCGCGCCCGCACCGATCACGAGGATGTCGGCCTGTCCGATCACGCGGGGTTCCTACCAGCGGTGATGGACGAGCGGACGGATGAGGGAGTCGTAGGTCTCCTGCACGGCCGCCACCGTGGCGGCATCGGGGCCCGGGAGATCGGCTGCGCGGGCATTGTCGATCACCTGCGAGGCATGACGCGCTCCCGGGATCACGCACGTGACCGCCTCGAAGGCCAGAATCCAGCGGAGCGCGAACTGCGCCAGGCTCGCTCCCGGGGGGACGAGGGCATTGAGCCGTTCGACCGCCTCGAGGCCGGTCTCGTAGTCCACACCCGAAAAGGTCTCACCGCGGTCGAACATCGCCCCCTCGCGGTTGCTTGCCCGGTGGTCATCAGCCGGAAACTCCGTCAGCCGCGTGAACCGGCCGGAGAGCATGCCACTGGCGAGCGGCACCCGGGCGATCACCGCCACCTGCCGTCGGACCGCCTGCTCGAAGAAGAGCTCCGTCGGCCTGAGCCGAAAGGCGTTGAAGATGATCTGCACGCTCTGCACGTTGGGATACTCGATCGCCTTGAGCGCCTCCTCGACCCGCTCGACGCTCACGCCATAGAAGGCGATCTTGCCGGCCGCCACCAGGTCGTCGAGCGCCGCAAACATCTCGGGGCGGTAGTAGATCTCGGTGGGAGGGCAATGGAGCTGCAACAGGTCGATCCGCTCGACCGCCAGGTTCTTCAGGCTGCGATCGACGAATCCGCGGATGTTTGCCGCGGTGTATCCCGAGGCGACATGCGGGCTGAGCCGGCGGCCCGCCTTGGTGGCGACATAAAAGGGCTCGGTCCGTTCCCGCCGGAGCCGGGCGATGAGCCGCTCGGAGAGGCCGTCGCCGTAGACGTCGGCCGTGTCGAAGAAGGTGATGCCGCAGTCGAGGGCCGCGTGGAGCGCCTGCATCGACTCGTTTTCGTCGGCGCCCCCCCAGCTGCCGCCGCCGATACCCCAGGCCCCGAAGCCGATCTCAGAAACCTTCCAGCCGGTCCGTCCAAATGCGCGCGTGTTCATGGCAGCAGTGTTGCGGATCGGCGCCTACACTTCCACTGCAGGCAGCCCGCTCCCGCCATGACCGACGCCCGCCGCTGGTGGCTCGACCGCCGGGCCTGGCCCTTGGCCGCGTTGGGAGCGGCCCTCGTCGCCAGCGGTCTGGCGCACGTTCCCGTGTGGGCTCTGCTCGGCGGCCCGTGGGAAGGCCCCGTCACCTGGCGGAAGCCGATTCTGTTTGGGATCTCGGGAGGGCTCACGAGCCTTTCGCTGGGCTGGATCTGGTCGAAGCTCCCGTGGCGGCGGGGCGACGTCTGGCTCGCGGCCGCAACGGCCTGGGCCCTCGTCGTCGAGGTGTTCCTCATCGACCTGCAGCGGTGGCGGGGGGTGGGGAGCCACTTCAATCGCGACACGCCCTTCGACTCCTTTCTCTTCGACGCGATGGGCGCATTGATCGTCGGCGTCACGCTCGTGTCGATCGACCTAGCCATACGCCTCTGCCGTCACCGGCCCCTGATGCCAGCCGACATGCTCCTCGCCGCCCGAGCCGGCCTCATCCTGCTTGTGATCTCCTGCCTGCTCGGAATCTGGGTGGGCGTGCATGGCGAACTGCGGCAGGAACAGGGCCTCGATCCCACGCGGCTCGGCGCCGCCGGCGTGCCCAAGTTTCCGCACGGCGTCGCGATCCATGCGATCCAATGGCTGCCGGCGCTCGCGTGGGCCGCGCGAACAGCCGGCATCGGCGACCACCTGCGGTGGCGGCTCGTAGCCTCGGCCACCGCGGGCACGGTGCTCGTCGCGATCTATGCGGTCGCTCAGACGGCGCTCGGCCGGGCTCGGTTCGACACCACGCCCCTGACGGCCACACTCATCGCTGCCGGAGTTGCGGCGCTGGCCGTGCCGGTCGCCGTCACGGCGTGGTTGCTCGTCGCGAACTGGCGGGCCGCAGTGCCAGCCGTAAGGCCGCGGGCTCCAATACAAGCCGACCGGCCGTGAGGCCGCGGGCTCCGGTACAAGCCGAGCCGCCACCGAGGCCGGCCTTCATCTGGCGTTCTGGCGGGTCCAGGTGCGGAAGTCGTAGCGTAGGGTTTCGGTGCCGTGCTCGATCACGAGGTCGTCGCTGTCGAGGGCCTGGTGCACCCACGGGTTGCCGAGGAGGGGAAACGAGTCGTAATCGACGGCGTTACCGTTGATCGTGTGGTGACGGGCATACGGTTCGCCGTGGGGGCGGTAGGTGATGTCGAGCACGTCGCCCGTGAGCGATGTGAAGGTGAGCCGAGGCCGCTCGGTGGCGAGTCGCGAGGCATCGACGGTGGTACGGGCGATGATCGCTGCGGCGAAGCGGTCGAGTTCGGCGTCGGTGCCCCCGCCAGCAAAGGCCGCAAGCGGCGAGGTTTCCAGGATCCAGCCGGTTCGGCGGGCGTCGCTCACGAGGATGTCGCAGCGTTCCTGGTCGCGGTGCGGCGCCCATCTCGGCTCGCCTCCGAGCCAGAAGGCAAACAGCATCGACCCCGCGTGGCAGCAGATCCAGCCGTTGCGGTCGATCCGCTTCACGATCGAGCCCGTGGTGCTGAACGGCACGTGGATCCGCCAGTAGGGATAGTCGTCTGGCACCGCCGTCACACCGATGAGCGTGCGACCGTGCTGGAGGCTCTGGGAAAACGGATTCTCGCCGTAGCCAAAGGCGTTGGCCTTGTTCTCCGCGAGGTCGTAGGGGCGATGGGCGTTGTCCTGGAAAGGCATGAACGAGCTCTGCGGGCAATCTGAGACCCACTTCAGCATCTGCCGCCGCGACTCCTTGTAGTGGGAGTCGCGGGGCGTCTTGAGGAGCTCCCATTCGCTCGCCAGGGCATAGGCCGGTTCGTGGTGGATCGTGATCCGGAGGTTGCGGCCGCGGCTCGCGCGATGCGTGAAGGCCTTCTCGCGATCGGTGGCGATTCCCGCCAGGATCGCCGGAGGTTCGTAGGGGCCTGGAAATGCGAACCAGCCGGAATGGTGCTCGCACAGGCCCGCCACCGGCCGCTCGGCGCCGAAAGAGAGCCAGCCAATGGCGGCGGTGCAATCCATCGCGTCAGGGCTGGTCATGCTCGCGGCAAAAAACTTCGCGCGACTCGCGGGGCTCACGTGATATCCCCGATGCCACGCGCAGGCCAGATGCACAAGCATCGTGTCGAGCGTGAGTGTGGCCCGCTGGCGGACGGTTTCATCCTGGGCAAAGTCGGCGAGCAGCTTCAGCGCGGCGAGATTCACGCCGAGATAGGTCGGAGCCCCGTACTCGGCGTTGTTGCGGTGAACGATCTCGTCGAAATAGCTGAGCAGCCGCGCGCGGGCGGCGGCGTGAATGCCGCTTGAGTCGAGGCCGTCGGCATCGACGAGATCAGGCCACTGCTCGGCGGCGATCAGCGCCGCCCCGTCGCTCATGAGCCGAAAGTTGAGAGCCCCGTAACCCCGCCACTCCCGATGGCCATAGCGGCAGACATATTCCTTGGTGGCCGCCACGATCTTCGCGGCGGAGTCGGCGGGCAGGTTCGGGCAGGCATGCACAAGCATCCAGGCATGCACAAGGGCATGCTTGTTGAAGGGATCGGGAATCGTGGACGGGGGCTTGGGGGCGGCGGTGCGGTTGGCTTCCTCGGCGGCCGCGAGCCAGCCGGAAACGGCCCGCTCGACCTCCTTTCCGGCCAGCAGCCTGGCCACGAAGGGCACCATCGACTCCTTGGCGAACGCAGGCCGCGCGGGCTCGAGGGCGAGACAGCGGGCGCGGAGGTCGGCCGTCCGCGACACCGGGGCCGCCACTGAGGTGACGCCGCTGAGCGCAGCAGCCATCAGTACAATCCACAGCACCCAATGCAGGACGAGAGTGAGTGTCTTTCCGCCCCTGGGCCAAGCCATCGTCTCGGAGAACGCTGTCATCATGCTGGCATGGATTCTGATTCGAGCGGTGGGTCCGATCCTCCTTGCGGCCTCGGTGGCCCCAGCGGCCTCGGTGCTCGTCGAGGCCGAGGCTTTTGACGCGCACGGCGGCTGGAGCCTCGACACGCAGTTTATCAGTCAGATGGGCTCGCCCTACCTGATCGCCCACGGGCTGGGAAAGCCGGTGGCCGATGCGACGACGACCGTGACCATCCCAGTCGCCGGTACCTACCACGTGTTCGTGCGGACGAAAGACTGGGTGGCCCGGTGGAACGCCCCCGGCGCACCAGGGCGGTTCGAGATTCTCGTCAACGACCGGCCGCTGCCCGAGACGTTCGGTGCCAAGGGGACGGCGTGGTCGTGGCACGACGGCGGCACGGTCGAACTGCCCGCCGGGCAGGCACGGCTCGCCCTCCACGACCTCACCGGCTTCGACGGTCGCTGTGACTGCGTGCTCTTGACCACGGAGGCCACGCCGCCGCCCGACGATGCCGCCGTCCTCGCCACCTGGCGGCGCGAGGCCCTCGGGCTCGCACCGGAGCCCGAGACGAAGGGCCCCTACGATCTCGTCGTGATCGGTGGCGGCTACTCGGGGATGGGCGCGGCGCTCTCCGCCGCCCGGATGGGGCTGAGAGTCGCCCTGATCCAGGATCGCGGCGTGCTCGGCGGCAATGGCTCGAGCGAAGTGCGGGTATGGGCGATGGGGCTGATCAAGCGGGGCAAATATCCGCAGATCGGCGAGATCGTCGAGGAGTTCTGTGACCATGCAAAGAAGAGCCCCGGCACGTTCGAAGAGTTCGAGGATGCCAAGAAGGAGGCGATCGTGCGGGCCGAGCCGAAGATCGATCTCTTTCTGCACACGCATGCCTTTGCGGTGGCCCGCGACGGAGTCCGGATCACCGGCGTCACCTGCCTCGACACGAAGACCGGCCGGGAGATGCTCTTCACCGGCACGTTCTTCTGCGATGCGACGGGCCACGCCACCATCGGCCACCTGGCCGGCGTTGAGACCGTGATGGAGCCCAAGGGACGGATGGGGATGAGCAACATGTGGGCCTGGACCGAGGCCTCCACGCCGCAGGAATTTCCCGAGACCCCGTGGGCGCTGCCACTCTCGATGGACGACTTTCCCTACCCCAAGGACCACCACGGCCAGTGGTTCTGGGAGAGCGGCTTCGACAAGGATCCGCTCGCCGACGCGGAGAGCATCCGCGACTGGAATCTGCGGGCCGTGTTCGGCGCCTGGAACGCGATGAAGAACGGCGACGGCCAGGCCGACCATGGCAACGCCGTGCTCACCTGGGTCGCCTACGTGGGCGGGCCCCGGGAAAGCCGGCGAATCCTCGGCGACGTCGTGCTCACGCAGGA